>JBJYXA010000528.1:0-10083 GCA_046259705.1 Caldilineaceae bacterium | reverse complement strand
TGGTTGGACCTGGTGCAGATGATCGGCGAACTGCCGGTGGAGGCCGTCTTCGCCGACCTGAAGACGGTGCATCCGACGCGCCGGCGTCCGTTAGGTGAGGTAGCCACGTTTTCAGGCAAGGTCGATGCCGTGGCGGCCAGTGAATCCATCGACATCGAGACGGAAGATTACGGGGCCGTGCTATTGCGATTTGCGGGCGGCGCGCACGGTTCCCTATGGGTGTCGCAGGTGACTGCCGGGCGCAAGAATTGCCTGCGTTACGAGATCTCAGGCAGCGAGAGCGCGCTGGCGTGGAACAGCGAGCGTCCCAACGAACTGTGGATCGGCCACCGCAACAGCGCCAACCAGATATTGTTGCGCGACCCGGGTTTGGTGTCGGACGCTGCCCGCGCCCATATTACCTATCCCGGCGGTCACAATGAGGGCTACGACGACTCGTTTAAGCAGTCGTTCAAGGCGTTCTATGACTATATTGCCGGCGGTGACTTTTCGGCCCCCGAGCCGTTTCCGACTTTCGCCGACGGTCATCGGGAGATCGTGCTGTGCGAGGCCGTCTTGAAAAGCCATCAGGAACAGCGGTGGGTGGATGTGGCGGCTTAGTCCATGACTGGAGTCTATAGGCCGCGCACGCAAGATTCTTCGGCTTGCTATCGGGATACGGAGCGATTTCATTTCTGCGCAAGGATGCCCCTGGGTTTGACGGCTGGGGCTTGGGCCGGCGCATGTGGGTGGGCCTCGGTATGGTCAACCACTGGATTCCGGCTTGCCTACATGCCGGAATGACATTGGCGGCGTTGCGGCTCGTAGTAGGAGTATTCGACTTGGCGTACTACTGATTGTCGAGGGTGCCCGAGGTGCTGGATGGGCGGAAATGCATAGCCCGTGCGCGAACACGTGCATAGATCGCGCGGATATTGCAATGACATAAACCATATAGAAATAACATAAGCATATGACATAAGCAATTTCTAATGACATAATTGTGATAGCAGAGGGTTGGGTGGGGCTAGCCGTTACAGGGACTTTCCCTATGTGCACGAATGCCATGCGACCCGCCAGTATGCCGGAGCGACTCGGCATAAGCCGCGCTCTCGTGATACCTGTTCCGCCGACCAACAGCAGAAGGAGTAGAGTACCGTGATGCATTTGGGATTCGTTAGCGCCATCTTGCCCGACCTTTCGCTGCAGGAGGTAGCCCAGTTCGCAGCCGAAAACGACTTTGCCACCGTGGAACTCATGTGCTGGCCCGCTGGAAAGGCTGAACGACGCTACGCCGGCGTCACGCATGTGGACGTGGTCGATTTCAGCGCAGCCGACGCCGCAGACGTAAACGGCGTGATGGCCGACGCCGGTGTCACCATCAGCGGTCTGGGCTACTACCCGAACCCCCTCGCTCCCGACGCGCAGGAGTCCCGCGTCGCCGTCGAGCAGATCAAGCGCGTGATCGTCGCTGCCGAGATGCTCGAAGTGGGTGTGATGAATACCTTCATCGGCAGGGACTGGACCAAGTCTGTGGATGATAACTGGGCGCGGTTTATGGAGATATGGCCGCCGCTAGTGAAATTCGCCGAAGAACACCGTGTCAAAATTGGTATCGAGAACTGTCCCATGGCCTTTACTACGGACGAGTGGCCCGGTGGCAAGAATTTGGCCCATTCCCCGACCATCTGGCGGCGCATGTTCGAAGACATTCCCAGCGACTACTTCGGCCTCAATTACGATCCGTCACACATGGTCTGGCAGCAGATGGACTATCTCAAGCCGCTGCGCGACTTCACGGGCAAGTTGTTTCACGTGCACGCCAAGGACGTGCGCGTCGACCGGCACAGGCTGGACGAAGTTGGTATTATGGCCACGCCGTTGGAATTTCATACGCCCAAACTGCCCGGACTGGGCGATGTGGACTGGGGTAAGTTCTATTCTGTGCTGAGCGACGTGGGATACGACGGCCCTGTCTGCATCGAGGTGGAAGACCGGGCGTATGAAGCTTCGTTGGAAACCCGCAAGGCTTCGCTGGTGCAGAGCGGCCGCTATCTCAAGAACTACATGCCTTAGGAGCAGCGATACGTCCCGGCAGAATGGAAAACCGGCGCCGGAACGGGGAATTCGGTAATGGTGAGACAACGCGTCGCGTGCGAACCCTAACCGGAAGTGTCGCATCGGTGAGAGCAGAACCCAAACGGGAATCAGATTCATGAGCATCCTACAAGATCACGCACTCTCGTGTGATGTGCTTGTCGCAGGAGGCGGACCTGCCGGCGTACCGGCCGCGCTTGCCGCCGCACGCTGTGGCGCCAAGGTTATCCTGTGCCAAGACCGTCCTATGTTGGGAGGTAACGCATCCAGCGAGGTGCGCATGCACATCGTAGGCGCCGACGCCAGCGGCAGCCGCGGCGCCGAACTGGCGACGGAAGCGCGTGAAGGCGGCATTATCGAAGAGATACGCCTGGAGACGGCCGTGCACAATGTGCAGCGTTCCGCCTCCGTGCTCGACCTTATCCTCTATGACCGCTGTCGCGCCGAACCCAACCTGACTCTGCTCCTGAATACGCGCGTGTCAGACGTCCGCATGGACGGCGAACGCATTACGCACGCCATCGCAGAACGTCAGTTGACCGAAGATCGCTTTGAAATCGCAGCCAAGGTCTTCGTCGACTGCACCGGTGACGGACAGATGGGTGTCTCGGCCGGGGCAGACTTCCGTCACGGCCGAGAGTCAAAGGAGGAGTACGGCGAACCCTCGGCGTCGGACGTCGCTGACGACAAAACCTTGGGATCCACGTTGCTGTTCCAGGCACGCCAGCACGACGGGCCTGTGCCGTTTGCGCCGCCGCTCTGGGCGAGAAAGTTCAGCGAGGAGGACCTCCGATTTCGGCCCCACGGGGTGGCGGGTATCGACCGCGGTCTGGAATATGGATACTGGTGGGTAGAGTGGGGCGGTGAGCTGGATACGCTCAAAGACAACGAGACGATCCGTGATGAATTGCTGGCTATCGTTCTCGGCGTCTGGGACCATATCAAGAATGACGGCGATCACGGTGCGGCCAACTGGGCGCTGGATTGGTTCGGCTTCTTGCCGGGCAAACGCGAGAGCCGGCGCTTCTTGGGCCAATACGTTCTGAAGGAGCAGGACCTGACAGAGTCGGTCGCCTTCTCCGATGCTATTGCCTTCGGCGGATGGCCCATCGACACCCATCCCCCGGCCGGCGTCGACGCCGTGGACGAGGAACCATGCGACCAGCGCTTGACGCCGCATATCTTCGATATCCCCCTTCGCTCCTGTGTGTCGTCGGGTCCGCCCAACCTGATGTTTGCGGGCAGAAACATCTCCGCCACTCATATCGCCTTTGCTTCGACCCGTGTCATGGCAACGTGCGCTGCCATCGGACAGGGCGTGGGTACCGCCGCTGCCTATGCCGCTGCCTTTGACGCCGAAGCCGCTGAACTTGCTGCCAGCCCATCCGCCATGCGCGCAATCCAGCAGCGGCTGCTGCGCGACGACGCGTTCCTAATCGGCGCGATCAACAGCGACCCGTGTGACCTGGCGCGTAGGGCCACGATCACGGCCACGAGTGAACAGGCCGGCGGTGAGGCAAACAACGTTTGTTCCGGACAGACACGTGCGGTATTCGGCGAATGGGGTGCGCCCAAGGATCGTTCGAATCCGGGGAGCCACCGCTGGATGAGCGATCCCGCCGATGGGTTCCCCGTGTCCTTGGAGTTGAGTTGGCCGGAACCGGTCACGCCGGCACAGATTGAGCTGGTATTCGACACGGGGATGCACCGTCCGCTGACGTTGACGCACTCCGATGCCTATGTGGAACGCATGGTGTGGGGAGCGGCACAGCCCGAAACCGTGCGGGACTACACAATCGAAGGTAGGGTGGGCGAAGAGTGGAAGCCGCTCGTGGAAGTCAGCGGCAACTACCAGCGGCGCCGTTCCCATTCCCTAAGCGCAGGGGATCGCATGGACGCGCTGCGCATCGTAGTATCCGCGACGAACGGGCTGGACCACGCGCGCATCTTGGAAGTGCGTGTATACGAGCCTGACGCACCGTTTTGGGTGTCCGGATGAACGATTGCCGGCGGCGTTGCTAGGCCGTTGACCCAGCACTCTGAAATATCATAGAGACCTGACGGCGATGGAGCGAATCAGTGGAAAGCCTCGACGCAGTGGAAGTGCAGTCCTGTTTGTTGTTCGAACCGTCTCCCCATATTGGCTCCAGTCATGCCGCGACCATCGTCGAATTGCCGAATGGTCACCTGCTTTGTGCCTGGTTCGCCGGCACGCACGAGGGACATGAGGACGTAGCCATCTGGTTGGCGCGTCATGACGGCGATCGTTGGTTAGAATCGGCCAAGGTAGCCGATGTGCCTGGTGTACCGCTATGGAATCCCGTACTCTTCCGGGACGCTCATGACGAGGTATGGCTGTTCTACAAGGTCGGTCCCACGATCCCGTCTTGGACGGGCGCAGCGATCCGGTCGAGTGATGGAGGCCATACGTGGTCGGCGCCTGTGGTGTTTCCCGCCGGGCTTCTCGGTCCGGCTAAGAACAAGCCAATCACATTGAGTAATGGCGACATCTTGAGTCCTACGTCCAGCGAGACATGGCGTAGCTGGGCCTGTTGGGTCGAGATCAGCGCTGACGGTGGCCACAACTGGACGAAGCATGGGCCAATCGCGGTAACGGGGTACGATGCTCCTTCTGATCAGAGCGATCCCGTGAGCGCGGTGTGGGATGCCGAGACGCGCAAGCTGCGCCTACCCAAGGACCACGCCGGCGTGATCCAGCCGTCCGTGTGGGAAGTTGAACCGGGTCGCCTGCGTATGGTGATGCGCTCGACCCGACTCGTCGGCGCCGTCTGCATGGCGGATTCGAACGATTACGGGCGCACGTGGTCGCGGGTACGCACTACTGCTGTGGCGAATCCCAACAGTGGGCTCGATGTAGTACGTCTACCGGACGGCCACATTGCCATGGTTTGCAATCCGGTCAGTGAAGGTCGTACGCCGTTGTCACTTCTGGTCTCATCCGACAACGGCGAGAGCTGGCAGCGGGTGCTGGATCTCGAAACGAAGCCGGGGGAGTACTCCTACCCTTCCGTGATCCTGTCGGAGCGCGGCGTACTGCACGTCGTGTACACTCATAACCGCACCTCCATCAAACATGCGATCGTGAAGGTCTGACTAATCTCGCTTCCAGACATATATTCCAAGAGAGTTCCGCGTTCTCTTTGCGCGGAGAACCCTCGTCACTCCTAGAAGACCGTCCGTGCACTGATGGTCGTCCGAACCCAAGTGACGCTCGAGTTTGGGCGTAGATCGCGGGCTGTTTGGAACCGCGTTTCCGGTACCTGATGTGCTAGCGTAAGTGATATACTGAATCCTGCGGTCGACGCTTCTCAGCGAAAGCGTGGCATCAGTGCGACCCGCGCAATGGTACCCTCCTGGGAGTCTTGACGAAATGATCCGCACCACTATCCGTACACTCGTATATGCATTGGTGCTTGCTGTTACGATTTTCGTCGCTCCAGGTATTGTGATCCAACCGTTCATGCCTGGATTGATCAATATCGCAGCGACGTATGTCATTTTCGGCATCCTCTTTGGCCTGATCAATGCGTTCGTCCGGCCGCTCGTGCTGTTCCTCACTGCCCGGCTGGTGATCTCTACCATGGGTGCGTTTGCATTTGTCATCAACACATTCCTGTTCTGGTTGATGAGCCTTGTATTTCCCCAAGCCTTTGTCGTGCAAAGCCCTGCCTTACTCTGGTTCCTGATGGGGGGAGCGATCCTAACCGTGGTCTTGATGGCTACGGAAGCCGTGTTTGGTTTGGAGATGCCTGCCCTGCGCAGCCAGATCGAGACGCAATTCTACTGGCGTTGGATAGGCATGCTGTCGGTTGGCCGCCGCAATCGCATCGCCGAGAACCTGCGTGCCGCCCAAATCAGCGAGATCATCGTGGCCTATACGCAGGATATCGTGGTGGAGATGACGCCCGTAGCCCGCCTGCGCAACTATGTACAGGACATTCTCTTCGGCGATGTGAATGCGATGCGCAACATGACGTTGCCGGAGAAGGTGCGCTATATGATTCAGGAGCTTGGGCCGACGTTTGTCAAGTTTGGCCAGATCGTCAGCAGCCGCTCTGCAGAACTGCCGCCCGAGTGGCAGGAGCAACTGGACCAGCTTCAGAGCAATGTTCCGCCATTTTCCTGCGAACGCGCGTATCAGATCGTCACGCGCGAATTGAAGAGCGAGCCCGACGAAGTGTACGCGGAATTCGAACCAGAGCCCTTCGCAGCCGCCTCGACAGCACAAGTGCACCGCGCCACCCTGCACGACGGCACACCCGTCGTGGTCAAGATCCAGCGTCCCAATATCGACGTGGCCGTCCGGGCGGATCTCAATATCATCAATGACCTAACCAAACGCATTCAGAGGAAGCAGGAATGGGCAAAGACCTTGGATTTGCATGGGCTTTTCGACGAGTTCGGGCAATCCATCCTTTATGAACTGAATTACTTGAATGAGGCCTCCAACATGGGCCTCTTGTCGCGCAACATGGCGCAATTCCCCACAGTTCACGTCCCCAAAGCAGTCACGGACTTGACCACGAGCAAAGTGCTCACGATGGAGTTCGTGCCCGGCGTCAAGATCAACGCCGTCGAGGCCATCGACGCCGCCGGCATAGATCGCTCTGAGCTGGCGCGCGAGTATGTCAAGGTGATGATCAAGCAGACGCTGTTCGATGGGTTTTTCCATGCCGATCCCCATCCCGGCAACGTTCTCGTGAACTTGGATACAGGGCAGATCAATTTCCTGGACATGGGACTGATGGGCGAACTGAATCGCAACCAGCGTATGGCGTTGGCCGATGTCCTCGTGTCTATGCAGGCGGGTGACGGATACAGCTTGGGCAAGGCCGCCCTGCGTCTGAGCAAGCCCGTGCCCGGAGTTACCATCGACGAGGCCGATTTTCTCGAAGACATGGACCGATTTGCGCAGCGTTTCGTCGGAGTAGTTGGTTCCGTGAACGTTGCGTTCGACGCGCTGCAAGAAATGATGCGTCGTCACGGCCTGCGACTGGACAGCAACTTCGTGCTGGCCTTCAAGACACTGATGCAGTCGGAGCAGATCATTTATGCGTTGGACCCCAATTTGGATTTCGTCCAGTCAGCCGTCGAGAGCAGTGGCGTCCTGCTTCGCCAACAGATCAATGCTGATGCAGTTTCCGAAATGGTGGTGAAGCAAGTATCGCGCAGCGCACGCGAGGTGGTCTATCGGATACCGTCTCTTGTCGATGCTACCACGAAGTGGCTGGACCAGTACGAACAGGGACGTTTCAGCGTGCATGTGGACACCAGCGATCTGACGCCTCAACTGAAGGAGTTTGACAAGGCTCTCAGTAGGAGCATGGACCGTCTTGTGGTTGGACTGGTCATGGCCGGTTGGCTGGTTGGCGCGGCCATCGCCAGTACGATCACGGTCGAAGTAGAAGGCATTCGCATATCCGATTTTGCGTTCTATATGTTCTTAATAGCTGCCGTCGTCGGGGCAGGCGTCGTATGGCAGGCAGTCAGGCGGTTGAATCGAGACGACGATGATGTGTAGCAGCAATCGCGCAGGCGATCTTGTCACAGTTGAAATAGGAGTATGGCAATGCTAGGCTTCCTGATGGGTCTTTTGGCCTCGTTTGTCGGTCTTGTCCTAGGCTGCTACGTTCTTTTTCTTGGTCGACGTGCGCTGTCCGTCACGCTCGGGATCATGGCCTTAGCGGTCGCAGCGAATGTCTTGTCTGAGTTGGTTGCGGGCGGCGACCGCGGCAGCGACCTAGTCGGCCTTCAGTCTTGGAGTTTGATCGTTGTCGCTCTGGCCATCGGCGCCATCGGCGTCGCGCTGGGTCGCTACAACGAGGACCTGGCTGCAAAGGTAATAGGCTTTATCGCCGGCGGAGATATCGCATTGTGGCTGTTCAAGGTGTTCGCCTACTTGGCCACCCAAGTCGCCGAGCTTCCGCAGGATGCAGCGCCCTGGCTAGGCGTGGCGTTATTCATCATTGGCGGTGTGTTAGGCGTTCTGCTTATTCGGTGGAATCGCGAAGAGGCATTGATTTTGCTTTCCGTGATCGTGGGCGTGGAACTGATCAACGACTCGGTAGGCCTCGACCCAACGAGAGGATTCACAGCCATAATTATCCTCGGATTAGCTTTGGCAGGTATCCTCGTGCAGTACGGAATCTACCTCCGGGAGCATATGCCGGAAGTCGTGGGCGCTAGTCCCGATCCAGTTGCAACCGGGCTAGCCTATTTTCAGGAATTGGACTTGGACTGAAGCCTTGCTTGCGTCTATGGTTCGCTCAAACCGGCCATGACGTAGCAGAGCACGCACATATGGCGTGAGTTATCCTCGCCACTACGCTGCACACGTCGCGAACGAATTGGACAAAAACGTAGGGGCATGTATTCTCTGTGTTTGCATCGATCACATCACACGCTATAATTTACGGCCAATGCGCAGCGAGCGCTCTGCTACGCCCGCCGTTCGTTCTTCGTCGGCACTCATAACCAACCCAAGGAGTATATCAATGAACCGAGTACGGAAAGGTCGACTATTGCTGAAGAGTGCAGTGCTCTTGCTGATACTGGCCGCATTGCTCAGCGCATGTGGCGGTGCCGCGCCCAGCGCACCGGCCGCGGATACGGGCGCCGCGCAGGCGCCGGCCTCCGAAGAAGCGGCGCCGGCAGAGGAATCGGCGTCTGCAAGCGAAGAAGTGACTCGGGATAATACCCTTGTCTTCGCGTCGGACTTTACCGACCTTATCACGCTCGATCCAGCCGTGGTCTATGAGTTCAGCGGCGTCGAGGCAGTCGGCAACATCTACGAAACCCTGGTATCCATTGAACCGGGCGGCGCAGGCGAATTGGTCCCCATCTTGGCCAGCTCGTGGGACGTGAGCGAAGATGGCGATATGTGGAAGCTCACGTTCAACATGAATCCTGACGCTACGTTCGCCAGCGGCAACCCGGTAACGGCAGATGATGTCGTCTACTCTTGGAGTCGCGCAATAGATATCAACAAGTCGCCGGCGTTTCTCCTGACAGACGTCTGCGCCATGACTAAGGAAAACATTACGGCGGTCGACGCGGCGACACTGGAATTGAAAATCCCCGGTACGGTAAGTCCCCAGGTATGCCTCTCTGTGCTAACGTTCAGCACGGCCGCCGTGGTGGAAAAGGCCGCCGTAGAGGCCAACCTGGGCAGCGATATGGGCGAATCCTGGCTGAACGATAATTCCGCCGGAAGCGGGCCCTATGTCTTGAGCCGATGGGACCGCAGCGTTGGCATAACGCTTGACGCCGACCCGAATTACTGGGGTGGCGAAGTGCCGCCTATGAAACGTGTGATCATGTTGAACACGCCGGAGCTTGCCAACCTGCAGGCGGCCATCGAGACCGGAGAAGCCGACATCGTCCAGGACCTCGGCAGCGAACAGGTCGCAGCGCTGGAAGGCAATCCTGACCTTTCGCTTTACAAGGGCCTGACCACTGTTCTGACATACATCGGCATGAACGCCACGAAGCCGCCGCTGGACAATCCCGACGTACGCGAGGCGATTCGCTACGCCGTCAACTACGATGAAATCATCTCACTGTTGGGCGGAAACGGCGAGCTTGTACAGGAGATCATTCCCATCGGCTTCCTGGGCCACGTGGGTGACAATCCCTTTACGCAGGATATCGACAAAGCCAAGGAGTTGCTGGCAAGCGCGGGTGTAGCCGAAGGCACCGAAATCAGCTTCCTCGTGCCTACGGGCACCGCGGGAGGCGGCATCGAATGGGCCACGTTGGCGTCCAAGATCCAGGCCGATCTTGAGCAAGTTGGGCTCGTTCTGAACATCCAATTGCTACAATCGTCTGAACTGCTCAACATCTACCGGGCGCAGGATGGCGAGATGGTCTTCATGAACTGGAGCCCGGACTTCCCGGATCCGGACGGCAATGCCACCCCGTTTGCCAACTGGGACGCCACATCGCTAGCGTGGCGTAACGACTGGAACGACCCAACTGCCATCGAGT
>JBJYXA010000527.1:0-9698 GCA_046259705.1 Caldilineaceae bacterium | reverse complement strand
GATATCGTTTAGCTCCCCGCTAAGCTTGAACACAGTTAAATTTCCACGGCCCGTATGGCTGCGTCCGAGATTCGGAAAACCCGGGCCTCCAGCCGGCCGGCTGGAGACCCTGGTTTGATCTCTAGTTCGAGGAAGGGTCTACGCAGAGATTGTGGACGCCTGCCTGTGCTTGCTGACCGGGGCGTGTCTGGTTCCTCCGACGGACAGCTGTATTGCACGCTAACCAGACTCAGCAAAGATAACCGGCTATGCCCCCAACAACAGCGACGACAGGATTACGTCTCGTTCTTCCGACAACGAATCCTTGCATTCGGGGCGCCCTGCTCGCCGGTACCAGTAGGCCGCATTGGACTGGTCGCCTTCGACGCGATGCAGATATGCATGCACCCATGCGCCGGTGGCGTCCTCTTGAGCCTGGGCCTGGCTGTGCGCCTTCTCCCATTCGCCGACAGCGTCATACCACATGGCCGCCAAGGCGTGTCCTATGTCATCCGGTAAACGTCTCGACTTGACCGCAGCATCAAATTCATCTCTCGTCATGGTTTGTGCTACCTTCTCTGGTAAGTAAGCAGGGATGGTCCCGCCCGTTGACACTAGAATTTTTCAGCTCCATCCTGCGCCGCCCATTGCATTGTATACAGGTTGTAGTATCGCCCGTGCCTGGCCAGCAGTTCCTCGTGTCGCCCGGTCTCCACTATCTTGCCATGGTCCATCACCACGATCTGATCCGCATCGACGATCGTGCTGAGGCGATGGGCGATGACGAACGAGGTGCGATCTCTCATCATCTGGTCCAGGGCATAATCGATCTGTTTCTCCGTAGCGGTGTCCACGCTGCTCGTCGCCTCGTCCAAGATCAGGATGCGCGGGTCGGCCAGCAATGCCCTGGCGAACGAGACGAGTTGGCGCTGGCCCCCACTCAGGTTCACGCCATCCTCGCCCACATCGCTGTCGTAGCCGTCGGGCAATCTCTGGATGAAGTCGTGTGCGCCCACCCACTGTGCTGCCGCCTTGACCTCCTCATCGCTGGCGTCTAGCTTACCATAGCGGATGTTGTCGGCCACCGTGCCGCTGAACAGAAACGGGTCCTGCAGCACAATGCCCAGTTGCGAACGCAGGCTCCGCTGCGTAACTTCCCGAACATCGTGCCCGTCGATTTCGATGGCGCCTCCGGTGACGTCGAAGAAACGGGCAAGCAGACGCACGACCGTGCTCTTGCCGGCTCCTGTTTCGCCGACGAGCGCAATTCGTTCGCCCGGCTGTGCGCGCAGCGTGAAGTCAGTGAGCACGGGCTCATCCGCTTTGTACCAAAAGTCCACGCCCCTATAGGCAACCTCTCCCTCGATAGGGGGTAATGCCTTGGCATCCGGCTTGTCAAGCACTTCAGGCTTAGTGTCCAGCAGGCCGAATATCCGCTCTGAACCCGCCATCGTGGCCTGGAACGTGTTGTAGCGTTGGGCAAGCTCGCGGATGGGATCGAAAAATCGGTCGACATACAGTACGAACGCTACGAGGACGCCCGCTGTCAGCTGGTCTCCCAGCACCAGCAGGCCACCGACGCCGACCACTAGGGCTGTAGCGAGCGAACCTATCAGGTCGACGCCCGGGAAGAAAAGCGCCGTAAGCCTCGTGGCCTGTACGTTTGCATCGAAATACGAGAGGTTCAGTTCGTCGAAGTGCCGAAAGTTACGCTCTTCCCGCGTGTATGCCTGCGTTACGCGGATCCCCGAAATGGATTCGTTGAGATACCCGTTGATCAGGGAGAGACGAGACCGAGTGGCTCGGTACGCGTCACGCACCCTCTTCCGCCAGTAATTGGTCAATATCACCATCAGTGGTACCACAGAAAAAGTTACTAGCGCCAGCTTCCAATTCATAAACAACATGGCAACTGTAATTCCGACCAGCATGAATATGGAACGCGCCAATCCGGTGATCGACCATGTTGCAAAATCGAGCAACACGCCCACATCACTGATAAGTCTACTCATCAAACGCCCGACGCTGTAGTTGTTGTGAAAGCTCAGCGAAAGCGTGTGAAGATGCCGAAAAAGGTCGCTGCGCATATCGGACACGATCTTCGTGCCTACGAAGGCCATGAGCAGCACACGGCTTCGGTTGGTAACCCACTCTATTAGCGCCGAGGCCACAAAGGCCGCCGTCCAGAATCTCAGCGCCGAAATCGACTGCGTTCGCAGACCACGGTCGATAGCCTGGCCAATGATCCACGGCTGCAGCACAGCGAAGATCGCCGATACGGTCATAAGGATTACGGCGATGATAGTCTTCAACCAATACGGCCGTAGATACAGACCGAGCCGGCGGATCAGGGCACCGTCGTACGCCTTGCCGAGTGAATCTTCCTCTTCGTCCGGAAGCAGGTCCCGAATACGCTGCTCCCTGCTACGACGCTCTTCTTCCTCCGCGCTGACCCGGCGACCAAAGAGCGAAGGACTTGGGCTACCGGACCGGTATGGGTTCCGCCGGCGTACCATGGGCATGTTTCCATTGCCACTCATTGCGATGTCTTCCCGTTGCCGGCGACCGCCATGCTCCTCTGCGCTTCCACGAATTCCTCCTGGTCGCGCAATTGGAGGTCATATATCTGCCGGTACAGTCCATTCTCTTCCAGCAACTGCTCGTGCCGGCCCCGTTCGACAACCTTTCCTTTGTCCAGCACCAATATCTGGTCGGCCTTCTTCAACGTCAATAGTCGCTGCGCGATGACGAACGTGGTCCTGTCATTCATGATTTTTGCCAGCGCTTCCTGGATGATGTGTTCCGTCTCGGTATCGACGCTACTGGTCGAGTCGTCCAGGATCAGGATTCGCGGGTCGCAGATTACGGCCCGGGCGATGGCGATGCGCTGCTTCTGGCCGCCGCTCAAAGTCACTCCTCGTTCTCCTACCATTGTGTCGTAGCCTTCGGGGAAGGACTGTATGAAGTCATGTGCGGCTGCGATCTTGGCGGCCGCAATGATCTCCTCTCGGCTGGCCTCCGGCTTCCCGTACGCAATGTTGTCCGCGATGGTGTCGTTGAAGAGAAACGGCGCCTGCAGCACTGCCGCAATCGACGACCTAAGGCTGCTCAGGGTGACGTCGCGCACGTCTGTGCCGTCTATGAGTACCCTGCCCGCACTCGCGTCATAGAATCGGGGTATGAGGTTCGTTACTGTCGATTTGCCCGAACCAGTTGGACCGATCAATGCAACGATTTCGCCCGGCTTTGCCATGAAGTCCACGTTCTGGATTACGGCTCCGCTCGTATGATAGCTGAAGGTCACATCTTCAAATACGACTTCTCCGGCGACATTCTCGAGGTCGATCGCGTCGGGTGATTCGGGAACGTCACTGGGTGTGTCGACGATCTCGAAGACGCGGGTGGCCGCAGCGCCGGCCGTCGCAGCGAGATTCACCAGAAATCCCAATCGGGAAACCGGCGCGTTGAGCATCAACACGTATGAGATCATCGCGAAGAGCGTGCCGACGGTGATGCTACCGGCGATAACCTGATTGCCGCCAAACCACAGCAGTAGGACCACCGCCACTGCTAGCACGAGCGTGAACGTCGGCCAGAAATTGCCCCACAGCCGAATCGCTGCATAGCGGCGTTCAAACCATTCGTCATTGTCGACGTCGAATTTTTGCAGTTCATAATCCTCGCGGGCAAACGCCTTAACAACGCCGATGCCCGTCATGCTCTCCTGCATCGTCGCGGACAACGCCCCCATTTGCTCCTGGATGCGCTTGAACATCGGTCGAATAGTCGTCCCGAAGTAGATGGCCAGAGCCACAAGTACGGCTAGGGGGACCAGCACCATCATGGTCAGAATTGGGTCCTCCACAAACATGGCCACGATTACGCCAAATAGGAGAAGCAATGTGGACACGAGGTCCAGCAGTCCAATGCCCGCAAAACGCTCAGTCTCCGTAATATCGCTTGTGGCCCGGCTCATCAGATCACCGGTCTGCGCCTTGTCGTGGAAAGCGAACGGCAGGTGCTCTACACTCAGATAGAAATCGTTCCTCAGGTCGTAAGCCACCCGGTGCGTCAACCATTCACCGAAGTAGCGCTGCGAGAATGAGACGCCGGCGCGCACGAGCGCGATCAACAGGATGAGCAGCGCGGCGAGGAACAGAGGCTGTGCGCGACCCTCCTCCAGTCCATTATCGATGGACCGTTTGATGATCTGCGGTATGAAGAGGCTGATTAACGTGGAGGACAACATGGCCGCATAGGCTATTGCGACAAACTGCCAGTAGGGCCGCAGGTAACCGATCA
Source organism: Caldilineaceae bacterium (assembly GCA_046259705.1). Classification (GTDB taxonomy): domain Bacteria; phylum Chloroflexota; class Anaerolineae; order Caldilineales; family Caldilineaceae; genus JASGTU01. The sequence continues at coordinate 5,417 of JBJYXA010000527.1, read as the reverse complement.
GCCGGCGGTAAATTCCGATGCGGGGTTCCATGAGCTTCACCAAGTTGTTCTGCCGAATGCGCGTCCCGATAGCAAAGAGCCCGCCATGCTGGGAATCGCATAATGCAGAAGCAGATTTGCGCTGTCACCAAAAATTCCGCCGACCGCAATTGTCGACGGCGCTACAAATTGAATCCCAGCGCCGTGCGGTCTGTCCGCGCTTGGGAATCTACGTTTGCGCGTATGCAACTGCTACCTTTGTGAGCTAAGTCTATGCCCGCCAAAATCATATGTCAATAATCGCGAAGCGCAGGCCCGAAACCTCTTCCTGCAGGGTATATGCACCGAAATGTGCGCGCTCGGTAATCTCAGTTAACCGCTTATCTAGCGAAAACCCGTGCGGTTACAAGAGGAGAAACTGCCGAAACGTTGGAAAGGACTAATGTGCAATGCGATCCACATCAACTTCATCATGCGCTGCGTCGTCTAGATTCGGCGCAACGGTCTCGTATGCTACACTGATTCCATGGACTACAGACTGCTCGATTCCGGGAATGGTAAGCGTCTAGAAATTGTCGGGCCCTATCGCCTAGTGCGGCCCGCGCCACAGGCGATCTGGCCGGTTTCATTGCCAGAGAAAGAATGGGCGCGTACCGACGCGGAATACGAACGAAGCGCCAAAGGCGGCGGCTCGTGGCACTGGAACCGAACCGTCGAGCGCGAGTTCGATATTCTCTTCAGCGACCTTGCGCTACGCATTCGCCTCACCGACTTCGGCCATCTCGGCCTGTTTCCGGAACAGGCGGACACCTGGCAGTGGGTGCGTGACACGATCCGGAACAGGCTCGCCGAGCGCGAGTTCAATTTGAACATACTCAACCTCTTTGCCTATACGGGCGGCAGTACGCTAGCGGCAAGCCAGGCCGGCGCCCACGTCGTTCACGTCGACGCGGCCAAGGGCGTCGTCGATTGGGCGCGCGAAAATGCCAAGTTGAGCCATATGGATGACCGTCCTATTCGTTGGATCGTCGACGATGCGCTGAAATTCGTGCAGCGTGAGGTCCGCCGCGGCAGCCGCTATCACGGTATCATCCTGGACCCACCCTCCTTTGGTCGCGGTCCAAAAGGGCAGGTTTTCAAGATTGAGAACCAACTGATGCCGTTGCTTGATGCGTGCAGCCAATTGCTGGATCGGGATGCCTTATTTGTCCTTTACACCTGCCACACGCCCGGCTTCACGCCATTGGTGTTATCCAATCAACTGGAAGCATATCTGCACAAGAAGCGCGGCGCGGTCGAGAGCGGCGAAATGACCGTTTTGGACGAGCAAGGCCGGCAGTTGCCGGGCGGCACCTATGCCCGTTGGCTAGCAGGCTAGGTCTGCATGGCGCCCGTCATCACCAGCGTCAAAAACCCGCGCGTCAAACACATAATTCGACTGGGTAAGCGAAGCTACCGCGAGCGCGAGCGCCAGGCTGTCGTGGAAGGCGGACGCGAGGTTGGGCTTGCCTTGGATGCCGGCATTGTGCCCATCGAGGTGCTGCTTTGCCCTCCCCTACTGGACGTCGCCAGCAGCATCGTGGCCGAACGCTGCCGCGCATTGGCGGACGCCGGCCGGACGGAATTGCTCGAGGTCAGTCCGGATGTCTTCGCCAAGATCGCCTATCGCGAGAGCACTGGCGGATTGGTCGTAGTGATTCCCGCACTCGACCGATCACTATACGAAATAGCGCCGGCAGGCGCCTCGCTAATACTCGTGGTGGACGGCGCCGAAAAGCCGGGTAACATCGGCGCCCTACTACGCAGCGCGGACGCCGCCGGTGTTGACCTCGTATTCGTGTGCGGAGCGGGCACCGACATAAACAACTCCAATGTGATACGCGCCAGCCTCGGCGCCATTTTCACAGTCCCCGTCGTGCAGGCGACCTATGCCGAGGCCGTCGAATGGCTACGCGCGAACGGCAATCGACTCTTGGCTGCCACGCCGGACGCAGAGGAGATCTATACTAGCGTCGATATGACCGGCAAAATCGCACTCGTTGTGGGCAGCGAGGCGTTCGGCATTTCCGCAGAGTGGCGAGATGCATGCGATGTCCGACTCCGAATCCCCATGGCTGGGCGAGTGGATAGCCTGAACCTATCCACGTCGACTGCCATACTGCTTTTTGAAGCCGTTCGGCAGAGAAGCGCCGCCTAACCGTCGAAAATTAGACCGCCGTATGCCTATTTCCGTGCGAGTGACGATCGTGCACTAATGGCAGCACATCTGCGATTGATATACCCGTATCCGCGTAGACACATCTCCGTCCAATTTCGTTGGAAGCAATCATACTGCGGTACCACTGTAACTATCGTAGAATTATGGGGAAATGAACCTTCTACCCAAGTCATCCGTTTGTGACTGAGAGGATGACTCTGATTTCGCACAATTGTTTGACGGTGGATCGGCCGTATGCTAGACTGCCAAAGAAGAATACCATAGAGACAACATCATGCGAGCGCAGACGCTGCCGTAATGCAGAAAACCAATTTGCAGTTGGGTTGAAATTATGAATTCCAGACGTCTTCGAAGTGGGGCGATTTATCTGCTGCTCGTTGCGGCTGTAGGCCTGTTCCTCTATATGTCTCTGACGAGACGGCCGGGCAACGCCTCTACCACAGTTCCCATTGCTGACATCGCCGACAAGATTTCGGCCGGCGCTATCAGTGATCTTTCGGTCAAGGACGATAAGATATTTGCCGTTGAACGTGAATCCGGTCTTAAGTTGCAGTCCAGGAAAGAGACTGACGCCGGCCTGATCGAAACGCTGACCAATCTTGGCGTCACGAGTGAGGACTTGGATCAAGTGCGAGTCAGCGTTGAAGCGCCGCGCCTTTGGGAGAGCTGGGGCGGGATTCTCATCGCCATCGTACCGCTCGCCCTGCTAGGCGTGTTCTTCGTATTCATCATGCGCCAGGCACAAGGAGCCGGCAATCAGGCCTTCAGCTTTGGCAAGAGCCGCGCTCGGATGTTCACCGGAGACAGACCTACGGTGACGTTCGACGATGTAGCCGGAAACGAAGAGGCCAAACAGGAACTGCAGGAAGTCGTCGAATTTCTAAAGGAGCCAGAGAAGTTCGTCGGCCTCGGCGCACGTATTCCCAAGGGAGTGTTGCTCGTCGGCCCGCCCGGCACCGGCAAGACGCTCATGGCGAAAGCTGTTTCCGGCGAGGCCGCCGTGCCCTTCTTTAGCATATCGGGTTCCGAATTTGTCGAAATGTTCGTCGGTGTTGGCGCTAGCCGTGTGCGAGACTTGTTTGATCAGGCGAAAAAGAATTCTCCCTGCATTATTTTTATCGACGAGATCGACGCCGTTGGGCGACACCGTGGCGCGGGCATGGGCGGTTCCCATGATGAGCGCGAGCAGACACTCAACCAGATACTCGTCGAGATGGACGGCTTCGATACAGACACCAACGTAATCCTCATCGCAGCCACAAATCGACCCGACATTCTTGACCCTGCTTTGCTTCGCCCTGGCCGTTTTGACCGCCGCGTCACGATGGACACGCCAGATGTCAAAGGCCGGCGCGCCATCCTGGATGTCCACGTGCAGGGCAAACCGTTGGCCAGCGACGTAGACCTGGACGTAATTGCGCGCCAGACACCGGGATTTGCCGGCGCTGACATCGAAAACCTGGTCAATGAGGCTGCCATCCTGGCGGCGCGCAGAAACCGTCGTTCGGTGAGTATGTCCGAGTTCCAGGAGGCTATCGAACGCGTGATCGCTGGTCCGGAACGCCGCAGCCGGCTCATCACCCCTCACGAGAAAGAAATCGTAGCCTACCATGAGGCGGGCCACGCCATCGCAATGCACTATCTGCCCAACCACGATCCCGTGCACAAGGTCACCATCGTTCCCCGTGGTATGGCCGGCGGCTATACATTGAGCCTGCCGGACGAGGAGACACATCTCGTTACCAGAGAGAAGTTCAAGGAGCAACTCGTCGCCCTGTTGGGCGGTCGTGTGGCCGAGGAAATTCGATTTGGCGACATCACGACCGGCGCCAGCAACGACCTGGAGCGTGTATCCAAAATGACGCGGGCCATGGTGACGCAGTGGGGTATGAGCGATAAACTCGGCCCCATACGTTACGGAGAGAGTGAGGAATTGGTCTTCCTTGGTCGCGAGATTTCAGAGCGCCGCAACTACAGTGACCGTGTGGCGCAGCAGATTGACGACGAAGTCCGCGCACTCGTTGAGGAGGCACACCGCTACTGCCATGAAATCCTGAGCGCAAACTGGGACAAACTGGAACTCGTGTCGCAGTACCTGCTCGAAGTGGAGACCATTAATGCCGATGAATTCCGGGCCATTCTGCGGGGCGAAAATCCGTTCCCTGACCGGGACGGCAAACCAGGACCTAAGCGCCTTTCCCAGGGCCCATCGGACGAAAACGCCGGCAGAGTTGACGAGAAGAACGACGGCAGCCTTGACCTGGGCGGAACACTTCCCGCACCTGCTTAGGCTCACAAACGCATTCTGGCGTACGCCGGTAGAAGAGGTGTAGGTAGTGTGACTTTCGGACCAAGCCAGCCGAGTACGAACGGTGTAGAAAAGGCCCCGCCCATATTGGGTGGGGCTTCTGTTGTTGAGTCACAGCGTAAGCGGACGGCTTTTCTGCCCGACCCACCGATCCGCACTTTCGCCGCCGGAGGATACGCAAGCCACCGATTCCTGCTGGGCGGAGCTCCCGCAAGTCGGTATCTCTCCACGCTTCTGCTGTTCCTGGCGCTCATTTGGTTGACCGGTCTGCTGCCCTTTCGATGGCCGGGAGTCCTCATGTTTTCTGTATTGTTCCTGGCGCACGTAGTTAGTGGCCAACTGCTGAAGAGGCGTGACTACGTCACCTTCGACACTGCTCCTCTGCCGAGGCTGAGCCCGGCTCCCATTGAAGGCGATACGTCTCTGCCGGTGTACGTTACCGGAAATCTGTCCGTAGAGGGGCGCGCACAAAGATTCACCTTTCTCCCCGGATTCTACAAGACCTTCGCTACTAGAGAGCATGCCCTGCTTTGCCACGCGCGACCACGCCAGCTCTACCGCATCCTGCAGTGGCCTTTGGATGAGGTGGGCATGTGGTACGCGTTCATAGAGCCACAAGTCATCCGCAGAATCGAGTGGGGAAAGATCGCGTTCACCCCCCATGCCATGCCGGCCATCGCCATCGAATACGAAGTCATGAAAGTCACGGAAGGTCGTCTGAGCGGCAAGAAGACAGAAACTCGCACCGTAGAGACGATGTACGTCGCTTCCGCCGACGAAGGGATCTTGAGAAGCATCGCCGGAGATCTGCTTGCCGACCAGGCCAGCGAGCCCGCGCGCCAGCGATCAGGAATATCGGACGGTTGACATTCCCGGATTTTCTGCTATATTGTTCACCACAAGCACATAATT
>JBJYXA010000526.1:0-1576 GCA_046259705.1 Caldilineaceae bacterium | reverse complement strand
CACCAGGGTCCGCGTCGTGAATCCCACGGGAGTAAGACGACGATGAACGGTTGTGAGAAGTCTGACAGGTACGTAGTACCGAAGAAGCTGTCGAACAAAGTACGTGGTGCGCCACGTGCTGCGGAGACGGTGGAGGAAAGGGACTTGGCCAAGGGAAACTCGAGGCAACAAAACAGATTCCGGACTCAGTGCCGGGTAAATCTGCGACGTGAGTTGAATCGAGTACGAGAGGCAGCGAAGCGGGACAAGCGGATGCGGTTCACTGCGCTCTGGCATCACGTGTACAAAGTCGACCGACTCCGAGAGGCGTACTTCGGCCTCAAGCGCGCAGGCGCACCGGGGGTGGACGGCCAGACGTGGCAGCAATACAGAGAGGACCTCGACGAAAATCTGAAAGGTCTCTCCGCGAAGCTGAAAGCTGGGGCGTATCAAGCGAAGCCGGTCAGACGGGTCTACATTCCCAAGCCCGACGGGCGTCAGCGGCCGATCGGCGTTCCCTCGCTGGAAGACAAGATCGTCCAGCGTGCGAGCGTCGAGGTGCTCAATGCCGTCTATGAGACCGACTTTCTGGGGTTCTCGTATGGGTTTCGCCCTGGCCGCAGCCAGCACAATGCGCTGGATGCAGTCACGGTGGGGCTTGAACGCAGAAGAGTGAACTGGGTGTTCGATGCAGACATTTGTGGTTTCTTTGATGCTATTGACCACGAGTGGCTGGTGAAGTTCATCGAGCATCGTATCGCAGACCAACGCGTTGTTCGCCACGTCAAGAAGTGGTTGAACGCTGGCGTGTTGGAAGATGGGAAGCGAACACGGAGTACGGAGGGAACCCCGCAGGGGGGCAGCGTGAGCCCATTGTTGGCGAACGTCTATCTCCACTACGTGTTTGACCTCTGGGTCCACCAATGGCGGAAGCGAGAAGCGCGGGGTGAAGTCATCATCGTACGTTTCGCCGATGATGCCGTGGTGGGATTCCAGCATCGTTCGGACGCGGAGCGGTTTCGGGTGGAAGTGGAGAAGAGATTTCGCCGCTTCAACTTGGAGCTGCACCCCGACAAAACGCGACTCATCGAGTTCGGACGCTATGCGGCCGAACGACGCGAGAAGCGTGGCAGCAGCAAACCGGAGACCTTCAACTTTCTCGGTCTGACCCACATCTGTGGGCAGCGGAGGAAGGGCGGGTTCAAGGTGCTGCGCCGAACCGAGCGAAAGCGGGCGCGGGGCAAGCTCCGCGAGGTAAAGGCAGAGCTATGGCGACGCCTGCACCAGCCCGTGCCGGAGACGGGGCGTTGGCTAGCGTCGGTGGTTCGTGGACACACCCGGTATTACGGGGTGCCCGGAAACTCATACGCCATCCAGGCTTTCCGCTATCAGGTCATCAAGCTCTGGCACTGGACGCTTCGGCGTCGCAGCCAGAAGCACAATCTGACCTGGGAGCGAATGCAGCGGCTCGTCCGGCTCTGGATACCCAGTGTGCGAATCTGTCATCCCTACCCGGCGAACCGCCTCGTCGTCGGACCCGAGGCAGGAGCCCCGTGAGTTAGTAGCTCATGCGGGGATCTGTGCGGGGGGCGCCCGG
>JBJYXA010000525.1:0-12855 GCA_046259705.1 Caldilineaceae bacterium | reverse complement strand
AGAACCTGCGGCTAAGCTACGCTACTTTCGACGCCGGCGGGTGTCCGGTGCTGCATGAAGAGGAGTTTGAGCTGGTCGTGCTATCGGTGGGTATGAAGCCAACTGCGGAAACGCAGGCGATGGCTCGGCGGCTGGGCATCACCCTGAACGAGTATGGCTTCGCCGAGTCGGCCTTGTTCCGGCCGGCGACGACTTCGCGGCCCGGCGTGTTCGTGGCCGGCGGCTTTCGGGAACCCAAGGATATCCCCGAAACGGTCATTGACGCCGGTTGTGCGGCGGCGCAGGCCTCGGCTCTACTGGGCGCGGCGCGTGGAACGCTGACGCGCGAGCCGAGCTACCCGCCCGAACGCGACGTTAGCGAGGAAGAACCGCGCGTGGGTGTGTTTGTGTGCCACTGCGGCATCAACATCGGCGGCGTGGTCGACGTGCCGGACGTGGTGGCGTACGCCCGAACGCTGCCTCATGTGGTCCACGCCGAGCAAAACCTGTACACGTGCTCGCAAGACACGCAAGAGAAAATTACTGCCACGGTGGAGCAGTACGGGCTGAATCGGGTGGTGGTAGCCAGCTGTACGCCCCGCACCCACCAGCCACTCTTTCAAGATACCATCCGGCGGGCCGGTCTGAATCCGCACTTGTTTGAAATGGCCAACATCCGGGAGCAGGTCTCCTGGGTACACCGAGCTAGGCCTGAGGCCGCTACCGAGAAGGCCAAGCAACTGGTCACAATGGCGGTGGCCAAGGCGCGGCGGCTACTGCCCATTCAACGCAGCACATTCGACGTGGTACAGCGGGCGCTGGTGATCGGTGGGGGGCTGGCCGGGATGACGGCGGCGCTCTCCATTGCAGAGCAGGGCTTTCCCGTCTATCTGGTGGAGCGATCGCCAGAGTTGGGCGGCAATTTGCGCCACATTCACACGGGGTTTGACGGTACCGATCCGCAGCAACTACTTCGGGAGACCATTGCGCGCGTGAGCCGGAATCCGCGCATCACCGTGCTGCTGGAAAGCCAGGTGGAGCAGGTGGGCGGTTACGTGGGCCAGTATCGCACCGTAGTGCGGGATAAGCAGAACACACGCACCGAGCTGGCCCATGGCGCTATCATCGTTGCCAGCGGCGGTCAGGAGATCAGGCCCGAAGTCTACGGTTACGGCCAGTTCCGCGGTGTCATTACCCAGCGAGAACTGGAGACAGAGCTGGCGCGCTGGCCGTCGGATGACCAGGCAAATGGACACTCGCCGCATCTGTCCCCCCCAACTAGCGTAGTGATGATCCAATGCGTTGGCTCCCGAGACGCCGACCACCCCTACTGCTCGCGCATCTGCTGCTCGCAGGCCCTGAAAAACGCGCTGGCGATCAAACGGCGCTTCCCGGAAACCAAGGTGACCGTTCTGTATCGGGACGTGCGCACCTACGGCTTCAGGGAGCGACTGTACCGCGATGCGCGTCGGGCGGGGGTGCTATTTCTACAGTTCGATCCGGCGTTGCCGCCGGAAGTCAGCCAGGCCGACGGGCAATTACAGGTGCAGGTCACGGTGCAGCCGGAGGGCGAAGCCGTGACCTTGGTCGCCGGCAGGGTAGTCCTGAGCACCGGCATTGAAGCGGAGCCAGGCAATGAAGCGCTGAGCCAATTGCTCAAGTTGCCGCTGACCGAAGAAGGCTTTTTCCTGGAAGCGCACGCCAAGCTGCGCCCGGTTGATTTCGCGGCGGATGGGGTATACCTTTGCGGGCTGGCCCACTCGCCGCGAGCCCTTGACGAGACGATGGCCCAGGCGCAGGCGGCGGCCATCCGGGCGGTGGCATTGCTGGCGCGCACTGAATTGACGGCCACACCCATCATTGCCTCGGTTAATCCCCGATTGTGCGCCGCCTGCGGCGTATGCGTGGATGTATGTCCCTATGGGGCCAGGATTCTGGAACCGGGGATGCCCCACGCCCAAGTGATCGAGGTGCTGTGCCAGGGCTGCGGAGCCTGTGTGGTGGCCTGCCCCAACAAAGCCAGTCAGCAGAAAGGCTTTGCGTTTGCACAGGTCAGCGAGATGATTGACGCGGCCTTGAGCACCGTGTGAGGGAGTAGAGCGATGTGCGACAACGACTTTGAACCCAAAATCGTCGCCTTCTTGTGCAACTGGTGTACCTATACCGGTGCCGATCTGGCCGGGACCAGCCGCATCCAGTACCCGCCCAACGTGCGCATCATTCGGCTGATGTGCAGTGGCGCGGTGGACCCCATCTATGTCCTCAAAGCTGGATTGGCCGGTGCAGACGGGGTGCTGATCGGCGGCTGTCATCCGGGCGATTGTCACTATCAAGAGGGCAACTACAAGGCGCGGCGGCGCGTTGTGGCCCTGAAAGAAATCATCAAACAGGCCGGCTTTGACGAGGATCGCGTCTGGCTGCGCTGGATCAGCGCCAGCGAAGGGAGACGCTTTGCCGATACCATGGACGAGATGACCGCAGCGCTCAAACAGAAGGGGCCGAATCCGTTGAAGCGTCAGTGGGCAGTCTAGTCTGATGGTGCATTAGCGAAGGATATTGCGCGATGGATAGCCCAGAACCCAAGCAGAAGAAGCCAATTTTCAAGTTGCCGGTTGAAAATGGCGAAACGTTGACGGCGGTACAGGGCTTTCTGCAACGACTACTGGCAAGCGAAATCATCGAGGCGCTACTGGTGCCCATGCGCACCCCCCACGGAGCAGTGACGCCAACGCTGGTCAGCGACCCGCTGTTGCTAGGGGCAGCGGACCCGCTTGCCCCGGTGATGCCGGTCAACGCCGCTACATTGGCCGGGCAGTTGAGCGTCCGTGAGCCTCGAGCCAAAGTGGGCGTGGTGCTGCGTTCCTGCGAGCTACGGGCACTGGTTGAACTGGTCAAGCTGAAACAGGCCGATCTGGAGAATCTCATCCTGATTGCAGTGGACTGTGCCGGCACCTACGAGGTACCCATCTACCGGCAAAGGGCGGCCGCCGCAAACGGAGCTGGCCATGACCTCTGGCGTGACCTCTATTGGTCCGCCGCGTATGAGCCTGAAAACCCGGATACCGACCTACGTCTGGCCTGCCGCATGTGCGAGCAGCCTACGTACGAGAACGCGGACATCTGCCTGGAACTGTTGGGCAGCAATCCGGATCAGGTGATGTATCTGTCCATGTCAGGCGCGCTGGCCGAAGCGTTGAACCTCGAGGAGACTGTCGCGGCCGCGAACGGCCGGGCTGCTGTGCTCGATAGCCTGGTGACGGCTCGAACAGCGACACGAGATAGCGAGTTTTCCGCTATTCGCGAACGGATGGCGGATGACGGTGGAGTGATCGCGGTGCTGGACAGCTGCATTCGCTGCCACAATTGTATGACGGTTTGTCCCGTGTGCTACTGCAAGACTTGTGTTTTCAAGAGCGCACTATTTGACCACGATCCGATGCAGTACGTGGGCTGGGCAAGACAAAAGGGCGCCTGCCGCATGCCGGCCGATACAACACTATTCCACTTGACCCGCTTGAACCATATGGGCCTGTCCTGCATAGGCTGCGGCATGTGTACCCAAGCTTGCCCAGCTGACCTGCCGGTAGGCTCTGTTTTCAGGGCCATTGGCCAGGGATTGCAGGCAGCATTTGACTATGTGCCCGGCCGTAGCCTGGAAGAGCCGCTGCCTCTGATTACATTTAGGGAAGATGAGTGGATGGGGTTGGGGGAGGAGTAGCCGTACAGCCATTCGGCAACCGCAAACTGTTCTCTGGGGAGGAGGGTAAGCCATGACCGAGCAAGAGGAGCGTGTGCCGGTCTATTTGATGGGCAAACAATACAACGTGCCGCCTAACCTGACTATCATGAAAGCGATGGAGTGGGCAGGGTACACCCTGGTGCGGGGCGTGGGCTGCCGGGGCGGTTTCTGTGGAGCGTGTGCTACGGTTTATCGCATCAAGGGCGATCCGAGACTGCACTTTGCCCTTTCCTGCCAAACCGTCGTTCAGCCCGAGATGTACCTGGGCCAGATCCCTTTCTTCCCGGCCCAGCGCGCCAGCTACGACATTGCCAGCCTGAAGCCGGTCGCCTCCACCATTTTTCAAACCTACCCGGAACTGCTGCGCTGTTTGGGCTGCGGAACCTGTACGAAGGCCTGTCCCCAGGAACTCGACGTCAAGGGCTATATGGCGGCTGCCATGCGGGGTGACATTGCGGCTGTGGCGCAAATGTCCTTTGACTGTATTATGTGCGGCCTTTGCGCTGCCCGTTGCCCAGCCGAGGAAGCTCAATACAACGTCGCCATACTGGCCCGGCGGCTCTACGGTCGATATTTATTGCCGCGGTCAGAGCATCTGTCGAACAGGCTAGCCGAGATAGAGAGCGGCCAGTACGATGCCGAACTTGAGCAGTTGAGATCGATGGACGTGGGGGCTCTGCAGGAGCGCTACAAAGCCCGCGAAATCGAGCCGAGCTAGGAGGTGGCACCATGACGTACACAGCAGAGATGCGCACCTCGATCGAAGCGGTTGAAGCCACCCGTACGCGGCGGCTGAACGAAGTCTATCCCTCCATACCTCTGGAAGAGCGAGAGGAGATTTTGAGCGCTTTTCATCCAGATTACATCACTGCGGGTATGCGGGAAGTCCGCGTGGGCACATCCAAGGGCCAGCGCACGCCGCACGAACTGGCCAATGTGATTGAGGGTCGCCCGCGTATCGATGCCAATTTTGACTTAAGCCGGCCGGAGATTGAGACCGACGTGCTGGTAGTCGGCGGAGGCGGAGCCGGGGCCAGCGCGGCCCTACTGGCGCAGGAAAATGGCGCCAACGTCACCATCGTCACCAAGTTGCGATTTGGCGACGCCAACACGACCATGGCCCAGGGAGGCATTCAGGCCGCCGACCGCCCTGCGGACTCGCCGGCCATTCACTACCTGGATGTAATTGGTGGGGGACACTTCGCCAACGAACCCGAGTTGGTCGAAGCCCTGGTCAGGGATGGGCCGTTTGTCATTAAATGGCTTGAGGACCTAGGCGTGATGTTTGACAAGCTGGCTGACGGAACAATGGTTGAGGCCCATGGCGGCGGAACCAGCCGCAAGCGCATGCACTCGGCGCGCGATTATACAGGCGCCGAGATCATGCGCGTCTTGCGCGATGAGGTACGCAATCGGCATTCCATCGAGGTGGTTGAATTTGCGCCCGCGGTAGAGCTAGTGCTGGACGGTGCTGGGCAAGTGGCCGGCGCAGTGCTCATGAATCTGGAAACCGAGCACACCTTGTATGCGAGGGCCAAAGCCGTGGTGCTGGCGACCGGCGGCAGCGGCCGGCTCCACTATCAGGGCTTTCCCACTACCAATCACTACGGCGCCACCGGCGATGGCATCGTGATGGCCTACCGGGCCGGGGCAAAGCTGGCCTTCCTGGATACCATGCAGTACCATCCCACCGGCGCAGCTTTTCCCGAGCAAATCGTGGGTCTCCTGGTCACTGAAAAGGTGAGGGGGTTGGGCGCGCAGCTGACTAACATGCGCGGCGAGCAATTTGTTTATCCGCTGGAACCGCGCGACGTGGAAGCGGCGGCCTTCATTCGTGAATGCAAAGATCGCAAGTTGGGGGTCGTCACACCGTCGGGCCAGCCGGGCGTGTGGCTCGACTCTCCCATGATCGATCTGATCCACGGGCCCGGCACCATTGAGAGAGCCTTGCCAGCCATGGTGCGCCAGTTCAAACGTTTCGGCATCAACATCGCTGAGGATCCAATTCTGGTCTATCCTACCTTGCACTACCAGAATGGCGGCGTGAGGCTAGATGCGCGAGGCGCGACCAACATACCTGGCCTCTTCATAGCCGGTGAAACGAGCGGCGGGGTTCACGGCCGCAACCGCCTGATGGGGAATAGCCTGCTAGAGATTTGCGTTTTTGGCAGGCGGGCAGGGAGGACAGCCGCCGAACATGCTTTGCAGGTCAGGTTGGGTACGCCATGCTTGACGCATGTCGCGGCGTGGAACAAGGAACTGGATGAGGCCGGCATCGACGGCGCCTGCGAGCGTTCTCCCGTTCTCCTACCTGACTATACCCGGCATACCTAGTACACAATCCGCAGGGATACTCGGCTTCTCAAAGTGCCCTCCGTGCCAGTCGAGCTTGTTCAGAAACGAGTATCCCATGTGCAGACACACTAGATCCGTGTGCCCCTGTTAATCCAGTCCGCCTTGCGGGTCTTGCGTCATGCCTCCCATCGACTTCCAGCCGTTTAGCCAGAATCTACCGCCGTTTCGGCTGGGCTACCTTAACATGTTAACGTAGCCCAGCCGGGCATCAGCAAACTTACCGCCTGCCCTGGTGTCAGGCCATCTCTAGAATCGCTTCTCGTGGCGGAGCAGCAATGACACCCGCGTCTACGAGCGCAGCAAGGGATTCTCGCGCCTCACGAATCTTTCTATGCGCTGTGGCATCCAGCTCTTCTCTGCTCCGGGTCCGCCGCGCGACTCCTTGCGCTTGAGCCTGCATTGCCGTTGCCACGGCAACGCGAGGAAAGACTTCCCATTCGTCCATACGAGGCAAGATTCGCTGCTCGTGTAGTCCTTGCTGTTCTGCAAACAACGCCAGCTCGCGCGCCGCGGCCATCTGCATTTCATTGGTGATGTGTCTCGCACGGACATCCAGCACACCGCGAAAGATGGCAGGAAAGCAAAGCGAGTTGTTGAGTTGGTTGGGAAAATCTCCCCGGCCGGTGGCAACAATAGCGGCTCCCGCTTCCTCGGCCATCCATGGCCAGATTTCCGGCCTTGGATTCGCACAGGCGAAAACTACTGCATCGTGTGCCATTTCGCTCACCCATTCAGGACGTATCAGGTCGGGGTCTGGGCAGGAAAAAGCGATGCATACATCGGCCCCTCGCATAGCTTCGGCAATGCCGCCGCGTAGGCGCCTACCGTTACTCTCCAGACAGATCTTCCATGCGTCAGTGAACTCGTCCTGACGTGCTTCTATATCATGACGACCGGGGTGCAGGATGCCGCACAAGTCGCACGCGATCACCTTTGCCGGATCTGCGCCCGCTCTAGTGACAATGCGATAATTCGCTACATTTGCCGCGCCCATGCCAATCATGGCAATTCGAATGTTCTCAATCTCCTTTTCCACTACCTTCAGCGCGTTGATCAGCGCAGCCATCACGACTGTAGCGGTCCCCTGCTGGTCATCATGCCAGACTGGGATATCCATCTCAGCGCGCAGCGTGTCAAGAATATGGAAGCATTTGGGCTGGGCGATGTCCTCAAGATTGATTCCACCAAAGGCCGGCTCCAGTAGCTTGACGGTCTGAATGAAGGCGTCGGGCTCCTTAGTGTCGAGACATATGGGGACAGCATCCACGTCGCCGAGATACTTGAAGAGCAGAGCCTTGCCTTCCATGACAGGCAGTGCAGCCTCCGGACCGATATCGCCCAGGCCCAAGACACGTGTACCATCGGTGACGATTGCAACGGAGTTTCCCTTGTTCGTGTGCTCGAAAACCTGTTCCGGATGCTTTTGGATGGCTCGGCAGGGGGCGGCCACACCTGGCGTGTACCAGACCGCGAAATCCGATAAATCGCGCACTGGACACTTCGGCATGACCTGAATCTTGCCGTGGTAGAATGGATGTAGGTACAGAGCGTCTCTATCTGGCCTCCTTGTGTCATGGGATTGTTGTACGGGGGGTGACATTTGGATCTCCCTTCTCGACCGAAGCACCCACGAAACATATTGTGATGTCGCGTTCTCCTCATTATCGCGCCGTTTTTGGCAATCGGGGCGCCGATTTCGAATCTGCGCATCGACTACGGCTTTCCTGCTCTGCGAGGAATTCACGATGGAACCTCAAAGCCGACTGTACCTGGCTTCAGAACCGTACCGTGTGCCGTATTCACCAATGGCGACCGATAGCCTTGTACAGCGAACCGGTCACTTGGACCTTCAGTGTACAGACAGAAGCACACGATATAGACGGCGCACAATTTTATGATAGAATGCGGTCGTTGGAACCGCGTGTTGTGCGACATGAGCCGGCTTTGCCTGTATCGATGGATTCGGAATGATCTCAACGCAACGATTTGAGGAACTCGTCGAGGAGGCATTGGACTCGATTCCGGATGAGTTTTGGGCAGTGGTAGACAACCTGGCGGTCACCGTGGCGGAATGGCCCAGCCAAGTCCAACTATATAGCGTTGGCGTTCGGTCAGGCGGGCTTTTGCTCGGCCTATATGAAGGCGTGCCGTTGACCGAGCGCAGCTCGCACTATGGCCTGGTGGCCCCGGATAAGGTGACGATCTTTCGCGGGCCGATTTTGCGTGTGTGCCCGCCTGACGATGAGGATGCGGTTCGCCGGCAAGTACGGCGGACGGTGTTGCACGAAGTCGCCCATCATTTTGGAATTTCTGATGCTCGACTGCATGAACTGGGCGCGTATTAGGCACTGGTTACGCTTCTGGCGGCACTGGGCTCCTCGTAGACCAGAGGAAATGTACACGCTCGGCGGTGACATCCTGGGGATGGATACCAAGTAATAAAGACACTAGCAACGCGTACCGTACGGACGCCGTCCTTTCTTGCAGCCTTCGGGTTCCATAGCCCGATGCAGCCATCTGGTACGCAAGCAACAGCGCATAGCGGAGAGTGAGGGACATTCGGGCATGCAGTCCGACTACGCCGGCCAGCAGTCACTCGATACACAAGTGGACGCAGCGGCCATCAACGCAGACTACTACGACATCAAAGACGTCCATGCCTACCGTGTGGCAGGGCTCCTGGTCCTGAAGGACGTACATGCAAAGCCCGTACGCGCCGAACTGCACGTGTACGACGATCTCCCGAGCCACATCCATGAGGGCGCCGTCCGTCAGGCGCGTCTTCTGCTGCAGGGGCACTATGGCGGCGGGTCGGTGGTCCCGGTGCGCATTATGCAGACCCGGCAGATGCGTGATGCGGTCGATGTGAAGCTGGAAGAAGAAGTTGTCGAAGATGGCGCTAAGCGCAAGGTGCGCATTCCCGTTTGGGGCATCATAGGCGCGGTGGCGGCCGCAGTGCTCATCGCTTTGGCCGCGCTGGCTTTTCAGAGCAGCCAAGGGGTTTCTGCCGGCGACTTATCTGTGATGGAAGGCGCAACGCGCGCGGTGCAGGCGAAGGCTGAGGCGGCCCTTGCCCTTTTCAACGAGAATAGCGCGGACGACGCAACGCTGGAGCCGGTCGTCCTGCCCGAAAGCCTGAACGCGAGATCCGACCTAGCTATTGGCACACGTGTGGCCATCGTGCCCGGGCTGCGCCTGACGCTGCGCAGCGAGCCCGGTGGAGAAGCGGGCGTGCCGGTCGGTTACATGATGGACGAAGATACTGCCATGATCGTGGGCGGTCCGGAGATGACGGCGGGCACGTCGGACACGATCGTATGGTGGCTCGTCAACCTCGACGACGGCACGGAAGCGTGGGCGGCGGCCAATACCAGTGACCAGACGCTCCTCATCCCTGCAGATGACCCGGCTGCGCCCGCGCCATAGGCGCGATTGATCTGGAGGAGCCTACTCCGGCCGCAGAGGCGCAGGGGCCACTGGACGGCCTGCACTCAGCAAAGTGGTCAATTCCGGATATATCGCCAGGCGGATGGGCGCTCCGATAGCGGGAATGGTCAGTGGCTGTAAGCGCCCTGTGCTCGGGTCGGACTGATAGGCGGGCAGGTCGAAAGCCAGATCTATTCCCCCCTCGCTCACAGGGGCGCGGACCGTCAAGCGGTATTGGCTCCCCCGAAATGCGCACCCGGCCAAACGACCGGTCAAAAGCAGCCGCGCCGGATCGGAACCTGGCTCGACACTAAGGTACGGGTACTGGACTGCGGGATTCGCGTCGTGTGAGTACACAGCACGGGCGCTGTCGGGGCGGATCAACAACAGGCCGCCCTCCTCACCTACCTGTGCAGGCAACATGCTGCGGGGGATATCTCCCAAGGGCGTGGCGAGCAGATGGGGTTCACCAGCTTTGGGCGAAATGGGCAGCAGCGACGAGAAACCGAGAAAACGTGCTATTTCCGCGCTGGCCGGCTCTTTGTAGACGGTTTCCGGCGCGCCTTCCTGCGCGATGCGTCCGGCGAGCATGATGGCAATGCGGTCGCCCATGGCGAACGCCTCTTCCTGGTCGTGCGTAACGTAGATTGCGGTGACGCCGACCTGTTTCAGGATTCCGCGCAGTTCGACTGTCAGGTTCTCGCGCAGCGTGCGGTCCAGACTCCCCAACGGTTCATCCAGCAATAACACATTTGGGCTTGGCGCCAGGCTACGAGCAAGGGCCACGCGCTGGCGCTCTCCACCGCTAAGTTCAAACACCGAACGCTCCCCATAGGCCGCCAGACCCACCAGGTCGAGCATCTCGGCGACGCGTGCTTCTGCCGCTTTGGCGGGCATGTCCTGCATGCGCAGGCCGAAGATGACGTTCTCGGCAACACTTTTGTGCGGGAAAAGTGCGAAGTCCTGAAACATATAGCCGAACTGGCGCAGGTGTACGGGTGTGCGCACAAGGTCCTGGCCGTCCAGCAGCACGCGTCCTTCGTCGGCCGTCTCCAGGCCGGCTATCACGCGCAGTAACGTCGTCTTGCCACAGCCGCTCGGTCCGAGCAAACAGACGATCTCACTGCGCTCTACCTTGAGGTTTACATCGTCGAGCGCAAGCACTGTATCGTCGTAGCGCTTGGATACGCCTTCGATGCGCAACATGGCGCCCGTCATGATGACTCTGACGCCCTGCTGCTCCGGCTGCGCCAATCACCGGATTCGATCCTGGATGCGTGGAGAGGAAGCCGCGTGCCGACGTAGACCCACGCTTGGATGGCTTCGTGGGGACTATCCACTTCTTGGCCGGGCAGCCGGACCGCACGCAGCTCGCGCGAATACAGCGGACCCTCGTAGCCGTCCAGGCTGACTAGCAGGTCCGCATAACGTTCGGGCAACAGCCAACAGAGTTCGCCGGCTACCTCGCCAGCGCCGTCGACGAGCATGGGATAGGAGCCCAGGCTGTAGATGACTGCATTGGGCAGGGAAGCCGGCTCAGTTCGGGCCAGACAATGTGCGAGGAGCGCATGGGCGCGTTCACCCGTCAGCAGGGTCCCATAGACAAAAAGCGGATGGTGCGTATCGGTCATGGATGTGCTTTCTTGGTTGGCTCGAATCGGTACCGACGCGCACTGGCCGATCTACCGGGTGCCGTTCGCGTGCAAGCAGGAGCGGCTAGAATTCGCCCAGATCACGGAACCTAAATCGTTCGATGGCAAGCAAGCCGAGTGCGGCCACTGCCATCAGGATGGTGCTCATGGCCAGCGCCTGCCCATAGTTCAGCAGACCCGGTTGCCCCAACGCACGATAGATGATGACAGGCATAGTGGGCAAGTCCGGCCGGCTCACGAGCAGGGTGGCGCCGAATTCGCCCAGGCTGATGGTGAAGGCAAACGCGGCGGCCACTGCCAGCGTGCGAGATAGGATGGGCAGGTCCACTTCCCGCCAGGATCGCGCCGGCGAAGCGCCCATGGTCTGTGCGGCCTCACGCAGCCTGGGGTCCATCCCGCGCAAAGTCGGCAGGACGCTGCGCACGACAAAGGGCATGGCGATAAGCGTATGTGCGACCGGTACAATCCAGAAGGACGTACGCAGCATGCCCATGGACAGGATATAGCCATAGCCCAACGTGACGGCCGAGGTGCCCAATGGCAGCAAGAAGACCGGGTCCAGTACGCTGCGTAGTCGCCCGCGCGGACCGGCTAGGAGATATGCGCTGATCGTACCTAACAGAAGGCTCCACGCTACCGTGATGGTCGCAAAGACCAGAGAGTTGCGCACGGCGGTGAGCGGATTGACGAAGAACGCGCTGCCGCGACGGTTGATGGTCAGTTCCTGGTAATATTGCAGTGTGACGCCCTGGCCGCCCAGGCTAATGCTCTGCCAGGCGAGCGCCAGCAATGGGGCCATGAGCGCGAAAACCATGAGGAAGGCGCTTCCGACGACCAGCGCGCGCTCGATGCGCGTGCTGGGCACCTGAGCGTTGCCAGACTGTGGGCGCATCTGTAGGGGGATCGCGGTGCGCGCCTGCATGCGCGTGTAGACGGCCATGACGCTGAACGTGATCGCGAGTTGCACTATGCTCAGGAAGGCGGCGACACGCAAGTTGAAGAGGCTCACCGCCTGGCGATATATCTCCACTTCTATCGTGGCATAGCGCAGACCGCCTAGGATAAGCACGACGCCAAAGCTGGTGAAGCAGAAGAGGAAAACGAGAAGCGACGCCGCAATTATGCTGGGCGACAAAAGGGGCAGCGTGATCTCCCTATAGACGCGCCAGCGCGGCGCACCGAGGACTGAGGCGGCCTGCTCGATGTGCGGGTTCAAATTCGCCCAAAAACCGCCTACGGTGCGAATGATGACGCTGACATTGTAGAAGACATGCGCCATCAGGATGATCCAGATGGTGCGTTCGATCTGGATGGGCGGCGATGCGAGCCCCATCCACGATTGGAGTGCGCGATTGGCGAGCCCGCTTTGGCCAAGCAGCGAGGTGAAGGCCACCGCCACGACCACGGTCGGCATGACGAAGGGGATCGCGGTGAGCGCGCGCAGGATGGACTTTCCCGGGAAATCGTAATGCGAGAAAACATAGGCAAGCGGCATGCCCGCCAGCAGCGTCAACAGCGTGGAGACGGCCGCCTGCCAGGTCGTGAACCAGAGCACGCGCCAGAAGAACGGCTGACGAAGGGTGTCGAGGATGCCGGGCGTGCCCGGACCGCCTTCGCGCGTGAAGCTGACGCGCAGGATCGCGGCCATTGGATAGAAGTAGAAGCCGGCCAAGAATAGCAGCGGGATGGCTGCCAGCGTCCAAG
>JBJYXA010000524.1:0-1807 GCA_046259705.1 Caldilineaceae bacterium | reverse complement strand
GCACGAAGGCGCCTGAGATTGACGCCGGGTCAGGAGCGCGAGCGATCGTTCTGCTGATTGGCGGGTTGCTTGTGGTGGGTGAAGGCGCTCGGCGCCGAGCGGTCCGTAGAGCGCAAACGGACGCTGGGTGAAACACAACTGGCTGAGCAGCTAGCTGTAACGACGTCGTCCGCGCCCAGCTGTTTTCGCGCCTGCCGTTGTTCCCGAAAACAGCACACCACGCTTACCCGTCACCCATTGGCCTCCGGTGGCTAATCGCCACCGGAGTGTTTGCGCTCGAGATTCTGTGGCTGACCTCCGCATATCGCGCACCGGATGCAGGTGACCTGCCGGACTGGCAGGCGCTGTTGATTATCTTCAACGGCGGTTATCACTACACGGGGGCGCTTCTTTTTTTGGCGGCTTTGACACTTGCCCTCAGCGCAAGAGTCGAGTCCGTCCTGCAGGTGCTGCACAGCCAAGCCGGCTACGCCTGGTGGCGTTGGGCTGTGCCCCATGGCCTCGCCGTCCTCTTATTTGCACACCTCACGTCGCTTGGCTTCAGCGAAGTACCAAACCGATCCGCGCTGTCACTACCTTGGCTGATCGCGTGGCTCGGGACCGGAACGGCAACGTTCGTCTTTTGGCTCTTTCTGCTGGCCCCTCCCGCGGCGTGGCTGCGACTTTTACGACAACAATGGGCGTACCTTGCGCTCGCTCTGTTTGCTTGTGCCGCAGTCTGGTTGGGCGGAATCTTGACCCAGAACCTTTGGCAACCACTCGCCGAAGGTACGCTTAGGTTGACCGCTCTGCTGCTTTCCATGATCTACCCTGAGGTCTTGTACTACCACGAGCAAGGGCTTATCGGGACACCGTCCTATCTGGTCGAGATCATGCCGGTGTGCTCCGGCTACGAGGGCATAGCCCTCGTGACAGTCTTCGTTGCAACCTACCTCTGGTTGTTTCGCAAACACCTATCCTTTCCGCGGGCATTTGTTCTCTTTCCCCTCGGAATTGTTAGCATCTGGCTCGCGAACGTCGTGCGCGTAACCGCGCTAGTCGCCATGGGTACATCGGTTTCTCCCGAGGTCGCCGGACAGGGCTTCCACTCTCAGGCGGGCTGGATCGGCTTTACGGTCGTCACCTTTTCCTTAATTGCCATTTCCCATCGCTGGCTCGCCTGCACCGACACACATGGATGCATCCAAGCTGGGGTGACGGGAAAACGGCTTGAAATCGCGCTGCTAGCGCCGCTTCTCACGCTGATGGCAATATCGATGATCACCCAAGCACTTTCGGCGGGCGTCGATACGCTGTACCCGCTCCCAGTGATCGCAGTGGGGGGCGTTCTATGGTATTACCGCGGCGCATATCGGTCGCTTTTCGGCAGCCTCACCTGGGAGCCTTTCGCAATCGGCGCCCTTGTTTTCGTTTTGTGGACGCTGTTGGCGGCTGGAGGCGACGATAGCGGACAAGCCTTAGCAGCTTGGATACACAGTTTGCCGACCTGGCTTGCCGCAATGTGGATAGCGTTCCGAGTGCTCGGCTCTGTGCTCATTGTTCCGATGGCGGAGGAACTCGCCTTTCGCGGCTATCTGATCCGTAAGCTGATCGCCAAAGACTTCGAAAACGTTCCGCCGGGCGCTTTCACTTGGTTTTCCTTCATCACCTCGTCGCTGGCGTTCGGGTTCCTACACAAAAGCCTGCTGGCGGGCGCCATTGCCGGCGCCGCCTTTGCTGTCGCTCTCTATCGCCGCGGACGCGTCGGCGACGCGATCATTGCGCATACGACAAGCAACGCTATGATTGCTGGCTTTGTTCTAGCCGC
>JBJYXA010000523.1:0-2734 GCA_046259705.1 Caldilineaceae bacterium | reverse complement strand
TCAATACTGCAGCAAAGCGGGGCAGGTAAATCCGATCCTGTTGAGCATGCGAGTCCCGGTGACGTGTTGGTCTGGAAATGACGCTCCAATGGTACCGGCTATATTCCGGAGAGCAGGTCCTGCGCTGCCGTGTACGGATCTGCTTCGCGTCGGTAGACGCGTTCCACCAGTTCCGCAACACTATCCTGCGGTAGTCGTGCCTGAATGCGCCGATTCAACTCCCCCCGAAGGATATTCTCCATTAGGTGCGCGGCGCGCACATGCTCGCGCCAGGCAATCTCACCTGAGCTGTGCAGCCACTCGCCGTGCTCCTCGATACGCTCGCGCAGTTCGTCGACGCCGGTATGAGAGGCGGCAATAGTCTTCATCACCGTCACCCGCCAGAGTTCGGTTTGCATGGCATCATCCTGCGGTGAAACAGACTGGCGAGCGTCGACGCGCAGTACTTGCCCGTGATGACGGAGCAGCCTTGCGTTGCTGTTCTCGATCTCAAGCATCATCTCCAGCGCCTTGACGGTACGGTCTGCCCCGGCGCGGTCAGCTTTGTTCACGACAAGAACATCGCCGATCTCCAGAATGCCGGCCTTGATCGCCTGAACCTCGTCCCCCATGCCGGGCGCTTCCACGACAAGCGTCGTATGCGCCGTGCTGGCGATATCCACCTCTGCTTGGCCCACACCCACGGTTTCCACAAGAATGCGATCGTAACCCGCGGCATCCAACACCGTAACCACATCGCCCGTCGTCTTGCTCAATCCGCCCAGGCTGCCGCGCGTCGCCATACTACGGATGAAGACACCCTCATCGCCGCTCAACGCGGCCATACGAACGCGGTCGCCTAACAAAGCCCCGCCTGTATACGGACTTGTCGGATCGATAGCAACTACGGCTACGGTGAGGCCGGCCGCTCGGTAGCTCTGCGCGAGCGCCGTGACCAAAGTGGATTTCCCGCTGCCCGGCGCTCCGGTGACTCCAATGATGCGGGCGCGCCCCGTGTGAGGATACACTCGGCTGAGTATGCTGTGGGCATGGTCGCCTTCGTTTTCGACATGGCTGATGGCGCGCGCCACTCGCAGCCGATCACCCGCCACAATGCCCTCTGCGAGTACTTCGGCGTCGACCGTACGGCGCCGAAGAGTGTCCGAGACGGGTAGTATCATTTATGAAACCGTTGCCTCTGAAACCGCCTGCGTTATGAAGTCTGCAATCTCTTGAGTGGAAGTTCCGGGGCCGAACACGCCGCGAATCCCAGCCGCATGGAGCACAGGCACATCTTCGTCGGGAACGATGCCGCCCACCAACACGACTACCTGGTCCTGGCCTTGGCTACGCAGCAGTTCCACCACGCGCGGGCACAGCGTGAGATGTGCCCCGCTCAGGATGCTTAACCCGACGACATCCACGTCTTCGTGCAAAGCTGCCTCGGCGATCATCTGCGGCGTCTGCCGAATGCCGGTGTAGATCACCTCGAAACCGGCGTCGCGCAGCGCCCTGGCCACTACCTTTGCACCGCGATCATGGCCGTCCAGGCCTGGCTTAGCCACCAGTACGCGAATCTTTTCCGAATTCATCTATCGTCTCCACCAAGTGACTCAAGCAGGCGCTATGTACGCCACCCAACAAGCCTCTCCGGCCGTGTTTTCCATTTCATCTGGTAGTCGATTAATGGTCGATGGATCCAGTACCGTTTGGACATGTCACGAGTATCCAGTATTTTGCCATCCGGGAACCGGCTGTCTGAGAATACTCTACCATTACCTGGCGACAATGACGTGATCCGCCATCCACTAGCTATTGTCGCTGGGATCGCCGTAGCGGTTCACCTCATGATTTTGATCCGCCAACGTTGCGCGCCCGTCTCCAGGTTCAGTTTCCCATCGCATTCTCATGTAGCGTCGTATCGACGGGTAACCACACATCACCAGCATTCCCAACCCAACCGCGAGTAGAATGGGCTGCAGCGGCGACGCATTGCCCCACAACAGGAACTCCAGCCCGATGAACAGGATCAATACTGCGGCGATGATGCGCGACCATGACCATGACCAGTGGAAGTCGGGCCACGGGTTGAGCCGCTGCAGCAGGCCCCAGCGCGGCAAAGCCCATGCGCCGTAGGCCGCAAACAAAGGACAGACGCCCATAATGGTCAGCAGAAAAATCCCGGGCAAGAGGTAGTCATCGATGGGAACGGGATCGAGAAGATCGGGTGGAAGGCCCAATCCCTGACCACTGGGATCGCTCAACATACTCGCACCACCTACCAATCCGCCTGCACCCAGAAAGATCAGCAACGCCAATAGCACAAACAGCGTAGCTGGCCGGTTGCGGAACGTCATTTGCATTTTTGGTATCCTCTGTCCCAATCGTGGCGCATGATTAATGATTTTAAGGTGAAATAGGAGAAATGATGCCGCGTTGACAGCATACGGGATAGCGTCGCTGCGGACAAACATCATGTCCCTAACGCAACCAAGAAGGGTGACGTGATACAATTGCTCAACCGATCAGACCGTGACTGCCAGCAGACTGAACGCACGCGCCAAGGTTGCAGTAACCAAACATGCACATCGTTCTTAACGCCCAACTGATCAGCGATCAGCCTTCCTATCGGAGCGCAGGCATGAGCAATTACAGCCGCAACTTGCTCGCTGCGTTAGGACCAATGGCCGCAGATCGTCAACTGCACCTCACCGCACTCACCAACACACCGGAACGATCTCTACCGGGTATAGAT
>JBJYXA010000522.1:0-3189 GCA_046259705.1 Caldilineaceae bacterium | reverse complement strand
TCCGCGATGTTGGTGGCCATTGTCCTGGGTACGGCAATCGGCGCCATCGCGGGTTACTTCACCGCATTCGACGGCCCATTGATGCGCTTCACCGACATGATGCTGGCGCTGCCTGTGTTGCCGCTTCTGCTGGTAATTATCCTTCTTTTCCGCGATACGCTGAGGTCAATATTCGGTCCGGAATTGGGCATTTTTCTGCTCATCGTATTTGTCATCGGCATTCTCGGCTGGATGGCAACCGCACGTATTGTGCGCAGCACCGTGCTCTCCATCAAGGAAAAGGAATTTGTCGAGGCGGCCGTCAATGTAGGCAGCGGGCAAGGTCGTATCCTGAGCCGCCATATATTGCCCAATGTCCTAAGCCCTATCATCGTGTCGGCCACGCTGGCGGTAGCCGCAGCCATTCTCACCGAATCTGCCCTCTCATTCCTCGGCCTGGGCTTCCCGCCCGATGTGCCGACCTGGGGCCGTCTCCTGTACGACGGCAAGGACTTCATGACCGCCGCATGGTGGGTCGTCGTATGGCCCGGCATATTCATATCGTTGACGGTGCTGAGCATCAACTTCATCGGTGACGGACTACGGGATGCGCTCGATCCTCGCTCGCGCCACTAGACGCCGTACACGCGTCGGCGACCGGGTGAATTCTTGTTTTGCGGCTCAATTGCGCAGTCATTTGTACAACAAAGAATGAATAACAAAAAGATGGAGCCACGATCTCAGACCGTGGCTCCATCTTTTTGCAAAGGGCTAGAATAGCCTGTACCAGCTTTGCCTATGGCAGGCTATGTGTGAACGCGTCTCGGGCGACCACAGCAAGCCAAACCACAAAGGCTGTCTCTCAGTTAGTCAGTTACTTCTTGGCCGCAGCGTAGTTCTCCGCAACCTTGTTCCAATTGACGACATTCCACCAGGCCGAAACGTAATCCGGCCGGCGATTTTGGTAGTTCAGATAGTACGCATGCTCCCACACGTCCAGGCCCAAGATCGGGGTGTCGCCCTGCATATACGGACTGTCCTGGTTGGCGGTGCTGTAGACGTCCAGGCTGCCGTCCTTCTTCACCACAAGCCATGCCCAACCGCTGCCAAAGCGACTTCCGGCGGCAGCGCTGAACTTGTCTTTGAAAGCGCTGAAGCTACCGAACGCGCTGGAGATTGCGCTTGCCAGTTCACCCGACGGTTCGCCGCCGCCGTTCGGGCCCATGATCTCCCAGAACAGGCTATGATTGGCGTAACCGCCGCCATTGTTCTGCACGGCCGTCTTGATATTGGCCGGTACTGCGTCCATGTTGGACAGGATCGATACAATATCCTTGTTCTCCAGATCCGTACCGGCGATGGCGTTGTTCAAATTGTTTGTGTATCCGGCATGGTGTTTGTCGTGGTGGATCTCCATCGTCCGAGCATCGATGTTTGGCTCAAGCGCATCTGTAGGGTAAGGGAGATTCGGAAGTGTAAAAGCCATCATTTCCTCCTTGTTTGTGTTTCTGTTTCCAACCGCTTTTCCGTGTGGACCTCTATTTGACGGTCTACACGCTAGACCGTCGTGCAAATATGCATATTACACCCAACTCCGGCTAACCTGCAGTAGAGTAGGATACAAACTCGCCTTACGTGAGTTACAGAAACGTGATCATTTTGTTCGAACGCTATTCCTTAGCCTGGAATCAGCGTGATCAGCGCGATCTGCGGAGCAGCAGCAAAGCGCAGCGGTATGCCTTCGCCAATCCCCCGAGAGATATATACCTGCGTCGTACCCCGCCGCAGATAACCCGATGCCTCGCTGCGCGTCAGGCATTCAGAATGCGTGTGCGCCGGTCCGATGCCGGGCAGCACGATCTGTCCGCCATGCGTGTGGCCGGACAGCACCACGTCAGCCTGTTCGATACCCGACTCTGCCACGATGTCTGGATTGTGACTGAGCAGCAGCGTAGGCGCAGCCGGGGGTATGTTGGCCAGCGCGCCCTGCAGGCTGGGTGATCCTTCGGTCAGATCATCGATACCGGCGATATAGAGGTCTACGCAGTCGTCTTTGCCGACGTCGCCTGTTAGGCGAATGTGCCGGTTGTTGAGGACCTGGATGTCGCGAGCCGCGAGTTCGTCCATCAGCGCCGACGTATCATTGGTGCCGGTGCGTTTGAGGTCGAGAGGCGTGTTGGCGAAGTAGCGTCCAAACGCGATTAGACGGCCGACACGGTGGAAGGGACTGGCGAAGCTCCCATTGCCGTTCACGCCGGCGCTCTTCTCGAGTTCGTTGAAACTGGCCCAACTTCGTCCAAACATCTCGCGGGCGCTATATCGCATGTAGTCGTGGTTGCCCAGAACGGCCAACGATGCCAACCGCGGCTTTGGCAGTAGATCCAAGAGCTTGAGCATGTTGGGCAACCCCTCATCGTTGTGCAGGAAATCACCCGTATGTATCAGGACCTCGTACTCCATGTGGGCCGTGAGACGGCGTATCTCTTCTAGCTTCGGCGTCTCACGCCAGTCCGCCCCGCGGAAGTGTGTATCAGTCAGGTGAAGGATGCGCAAGCCACGTTTCGGTAACCGCCCTTGCGCAGACGGCACGCGCAACGTCAGCCTGTCCAGTTTTATACGCATTGGTTCACGAAATGCCGCGTACGATGCGAGACCCAGGCCGACGCTTGCCAGCGCCGTTGCCCCGCCCAGCAGTTGATTTCGTGTCCGGCCGTTCGTCGAACGGCGCCTGGCATCGTTGCATTCTAGCGAGTAATCCATTGCTGCCCCGTATTGTCTACACGTTACGATTTGTACGTCCTGTGCACCATAGGTACCCAGTTGGTGTTCGTTCTTGGCGAGCCGCTGCTGCCATTTCTAAGCGGCCGCATCTACGTGTCCCGCTGAGCGCGACGTTTGTCCGTCTCTTTGCGTACCACGCGGCCCCTGATCCTACTGCACCGCCCGCCGGAGTACAAATCCAGCCGTTGAATCCCTTCGATGCTTCCATTGACCCACCGCTCGCCGCACCCACGCCACCGTGACGCAGCACTGACGGAAAGATTGTGCGGCCATCCAAACGCGGGCCAATCCTTCCGGGCAGGATACATTCGCCGCGCAAATGTCCCGAGCGGCTGCACCGCATGGTGTGCGCCTGGTCAGTACGAATAGGCCCGTCAGGCCCAACGAATTGACAAGGGTACATGTTCCGGGCGAAAATGGAACGAAGAT
>JBJYXA010000521.1:0-3895 GCA_046259705.1 Caldilineaceae bacterium | reverse complement strand
CGAACTTGCCCTTGTATTTGTCCGCCCACTCTTTCCAGACTTGATGCGGCGCATGCGCGCAGCCGGGACAGTAATACATGAACCACGGCTTGTCAGGATTGACTGCTTTGGCATCCTTGATGAACTCGATCGACTTATCAGCCAGGTCCTTGGAAAGATGATAGCCATCCTCCGGCCCATAAGGCGCTTCTACAGGATGATTGTCATAGATAAGGTCCGGGTAGTACTGGTGCGTTTCGCCACCAAGAAAGCCGTAGTAGCGCTCGAAACCGCGACCTAGGGGCCAGCGGTGTCGCCACGCCGACATGTCAATCTCGTCAGCGGGGGTCAGGTGCCACTTTCCGAGGGCATAGGTGTTCCAGCCCATCTCACCCAACACCTCGGATATGAAGCCGTTCTCAAACGGAATGCGCCCAGATGAAGCGGGGAAGCCGTCGGAAGTTTCAGTGATCCCGGCCAAGCCGTTGCTGGTGGCGTTGCGGCCGGTGAGCAGGCTGGAGCGCGTCGGCGAACAGAGCGCAGTTGTGTGGAAGTTTGAATAACGGATGCCCATGTCGGCGATGCGCTTCATATTCGGCGTCTCGATCGGACCACCATAGAGGTCCATGGCGCCATAGCCCACATCATCCCAGATAATCATGAGCACGTTGGGTGCGCCCTCCGGCGCCTTGGGCTGCAGGTAGGGTTCCCAGTCGGGTGTCGAATCGCGCGCGTCTAGGTTGATCACACCCTTGAACTGTTTTGCCATCTTATACTCTCCTTGCTCGATGCTTTCTATGGTGGTCAGAATCGTCCGCTTAATCATGGGGGTCGACAACTGCGGCATGTCCAGCTGGATCGCTGCCAGAGACATGATTTGTTCCCTCGTTTAGCGCAACATATTCAGGGAGTGGGCATATGCATCGGCCAACTCCCTGAACCATTGTCGTGCGAGAGACCATATCTAGCGTGCGGCCCCGTTACGTTTTGTCCTAGTAATTGACCAGGCGGGGCAGGCTCTTGGCTTGCACTACCCAGCCCGAGACCGTAGCTTCGTACGGCAGCTCTCCAACGATTTCCTTGGCGTTGTTAGCCGCTTGCATGGACTCTCGCAGGTTGGTTGCGTTGCGCTGCGCCAGATCGGGCACTGTAGCAACACCCGATGCCTCAAGCAGCATCGCGAACTTGATGCCGACGCCTTTGATGCGCATCAGGTCCAGCAGCTTGACGGCCGCCAGGATCTTATCCTCCGGGATACCCGTCGCTTCCGATAGCGCGGCGCGCCCTTCCGGGGTGGCGGCCATCTCCAGTAGCCTGGATGGTTTATCTACACCCGCTGCGCGTGCCTTGGCCGCATCGTCTGCGGTCAATCCTGTGGTGGCAAGGATTCCCGCCACGATCGCGGCATTCTTCTCGGAAGGTTTCGACTCAACATCGGCAGGCAGGTCTATACCAGCGATCCGGGCCGCCTCTTCCACATAGTCGACATCGATACCCGCGTTTTCATCCACTGTCTCCGTTGCTTCCTCTTGAGCGGCAACGGCTGTAGAAATTGCCTCTACCGTAGCTTCGGGTACGCCGAAGGATTCAGGAATACCTCCATAGCGGGTCATCTCCGCCTTGGTTGCAACCACCTCGAAGTCGTCGGCCATCACGGCCAGCGCCGCTCCGCCACCACGAAGCTTTTCCGCCATACGGGCGCGATCTTCGTCAGTCATGCCGACGTCCTTGTGAGACATGGCGCCAACTGCAGAACCACCACCCGCGCCTACCAGTAGGCCGGGAATAAGGCCGATGCCGCCACTCAGGATACCGACCGCAGCGCCGATCGCAGTTCCCCATAGCGCGCCGCGCTTTGTGTTGCGCTGGCCAACATCGCTGGACTCCAGCTCCCCGGTCTTGGGGTTCAGCGTCAGGACGGCAATAGCGCCGAGCTTGATGTCGTCATTTGCATCGTCCCAGTTCTTTATGTGCTCCGCAGCCCCATGCGCAATTTCTTCATTAGGGTAATAAGCCACGACCATCACGTTATTCTCGTTTGCCATATCCTAGTCTCCTTGTTGTATAGAAATGAATATCCATTTGCCGCCCTGTAACAAAAACCAATAACACAAAAGAGGGTGATCGCTCGGATTCTTCAAGCGATCGAACATCATGTCCCTCCGGCACACATCCAAGAAACTGCTCCAAACGCTAGCGGACAACACCGTCGTGCGCGGCGTTTGCTCTACGAAAATGGTGAGGGTCCTGCCCAACGTCTGGAAACCGAACGCTGGTTCTCGATCTGGGACCTGTCGTGCCTATCGATTCTAGGGTGTGACTACTCACCTTATGCGTGCGGCCGTGACATTGTTTGTACTTGCGCCCGCTGTTGCAAGGGCACGGATCGTTGCGATTGACGTTCGCAAACGCGCGTTCGAGAATAGGCATCACCTCGCGTATCTCTCGCTGTCTACGATACAGCTCCGCCATTAGCTTCATCCCGAAGTCCGCATGACGGAAGAAGTACTGGAACCCGGCACAAAGGTAGTTCAGCCCTGGTTCGCCGTCAGGGGTGAGGAGGAAGCGATTCTTTGGGCATTCGCCATGACAGGCAAAGCGCACATCACAGTCAAGGCAGTACTGCGGCAACGCGTCGTACTTCTCCTGTCCGAATTTGAGTTGTTCCGGCGCAGCAACCAGTTCGATCATGTGCTCTTCGTGGATGTTGCCGATAAGATAGTCCGGTTCCACGAAGTGATCGCAGGAGTAGACATCGCCATTGTGCTCGATGGCCAGGCCCGTACCGCAGGTCTGGTTGAAGACACACATGCCCGAGGTCTCCATGCCCAGCCAATTACGCAGCGCAGCCTCAAATGTCTGCACGAATATGCGGCCGACATCGTTCATTATCCACTCGTCGAAGATGATGCTGAGGAAGCGGCCGAACTGTTCCGGCAGCACCGAGCGATCCGACACCTGATCCCCCTCCTGGCGGAGGGTAAGTCCATTCTCGTTGATCCGTTCGACCACCGGGATGAACTGCATCCAGGTGGTGCCGACCTCGTCCCGCAGGAATTGGTAGACCTCGAGCGGGTAGTCGGCGTTCACACGATTGACAGTAGTGAGCACGTTGTACTCGATGCCGAAGCTCTGGAGCAGGCGGACGCCGCGCATCACCTTGTCGAATGTGGGGCCGCCTCCCTTGTCCACGCGATAGATGTCATGAAGCTGGCGCGGTCCATCCAGACTGATCCCGATCAGAAAATCGTGCTCCTTGAAGAACTGCATCCATTGTTCATCCACCAGAGTGCCATTGGTCTGCATGGTGTGCTGGAAGCGCATACCGGGACGGCGGTACTTGTCGACTAGGTCCATGGCCCTGCGATAGAAGTCCAGCCCCATAATCGTCGGCTCACCGCCTTGCCAGGCAACCGTAACGTCGTCGACCTTGTGCGCTTCGATGAGCTGCTTGATATACTGCTCCAGCGTTTCCGGACTCATGCGGAAATTGCTATCCGGATAAAACACCTCCTTATCCAGAAAGAAACAGTACGCGCAATCCAGGTTACAGATCGCCCCGGTGGGCTTGGCCAGCATATGAAAGCCAGGCGGAGCATTCGTAACCTGTGGCATCACCGGCGCGCTGTTGATCATGCTACAGCTCTCCCAACTGGCGCGGCCGATCTCTCGTACATCTGGGCATTTGAGAGATTAACCGCGCCCCACTCACTATTCGGCCGTACTTTGCCTCAGTCCAAACCGCGATTGATAAACTGCTCGACGACGTTTGACATGTCGAACGACTTCCCGCCTTGGACCGGGGGATATTTAGCCAGCGACTCGAGATGCTCGGCCATCAACGTGCCCATGGGTTGCATCAGCCACGATACCTTCTGCATTAGGTGCCCGTATGAGTCCGAGCTGTCATAGCTCT
>JBJYXA010000520.1:0-2497 GCA_046259705.1 Caldilineaceae bacterium | reverse complement strand
GCTACGAACCAGGCGGTCGGGAGTTCGAATCTCTCCGGGCGCGCCATTTAATCAAGGGGTTATCATGCTATCCTCGATAGCCCCTTAACACATTTCCGACACATTTCCGACATCCTTGTCAGCAGTGCGCCGGACCACCGTGAGCGTGGGGCTCTGGGCAACGCCACGGTCAACGATCTTCTCGGCAGCTGCCAGCAACTCTCCGAGTTCCGCCGCCGAGTAGTGCGTTGTGATGTCACCGTTTGCATGGCCGAGCAGCGCCTTGCGGGTTTCAATCGGAACGCCCGCGCCGCGCAACCGCCGCCCGAATGTGTGCCGTAGATTATGCACACCTTTCAGGATGCCGGCTTCCGTCGGCAGTCCAGCAACCTCCCACAGCCTGCGCCATGCGCTGCTGCGCAGTTTGCCGACAGGCTTCTTGCGATAGGTGAACACATAGTCCTTGTGCACCCCGCGCCGTGAAGCAATCACCCGGCTTGCCACACTGTTGAGGACCACCACCCGCTCGGTGCCGGTTTTGGTGATGGACTCCTGTGATCCGCAAAAATTATGCAGCCTTCGCTACCAAGCGATATTCGTGGTGTAATCCACCCAGGACAGGGTGAGCTACAACCTTACAGTGGCTCGGAATCCGATGCCGATGTTCGTGTGGAGTGACAGGAAGATCGACTGGCGGATCCGGTATGCCGGGCCCAAGGCTGGTGTGGGGCCGACCTCGATTGTAATGTGCGACCCAGTTTTTTGTAACGATGCGTAAGTGGTTTTCAGTCAGTGGGATCACGAAGTCAAGGCATTCTCGGCGTAGCGTACCGATGACCCGTTCACAGAGGCTGTTAGCCTTGGGACTTCGAGGTGGCGTTTTGAGTACACGCAGTCCCATATGCGTAATCGATTGGTCGAGCTGGGGCGAGAAAATACCATCGCCGTCATGGATGAGAAAACGGTAGTGATGGTCCGAGTGGATGGCTTCTCGCAATTGCTGCAGTGTCCACGTTGCAGTGGGGTGGGTTGTCACATTGCAGTGCACAATCCGTCGGGTCTGGTGTTCGATAACCACTAATACGTAGAGCAGCCGAAACGTTGCCGTCACGACAACACAGAAGTCACAGGCCAGTATCGCGGACGCATGATTGCGAACAAAGGTGGACCAGCGTTGATCGCCACGCGGCTG
Organism: Caldilineaceae bacterium; assembly: GCA_046259705.1. Taxonomy (GTDB): domain Bacteria; phylum Chloroflexota; class Anaerolineae; order Caldilineales; family Caldilineaceae; genus JASGTU01. Next base: position 1,326 of record JBJYXA010000520.1, on the reverse strand, counting down.
CCCCCGCGGGCGTTTGGGGACGTACTTGCGTACCGTACGGGGCGAAATCTGGATCCCGAGCTTGAGCAATAGCTCATTGGCAATGCGCTCCTCTCCCCAGGACGGATTACTCAGAGCCATTTCACGGATGAGCGCGCGCAGTTCGGCCGGTATTCGTGGCCGGCCTGGCCGTGATTTCCAGCGCCAGAACAGGCGAAATCCTGCGCCATGCCAGCCGATGAAGGTCTTTGGCGTGACATTCACCAGTGCATCTTGCCATGCGAAACCGTGTGAAAGCAGCACCAGCGTAAACCGCGTGACATTGTCGAAGCGTCGCGGTCTGATTTTGCGTTCCTGGTAGAAGGCGAGTTGTTTTCGGAGAAATAAGTTTTCAGCCGCCAAGGCAGCGCGGGATCGTGCAAGAATGGCCATGAAACGTATGCCGTCGGTCAACAGCGTCCGTGCGAGCTTGGCGAGTTCAGCCGCCAGGTTGATGATCAGAGAAAACAATTCCATTGACTCAGCATACAACGATCCCTCTATCCTTTACTAAACTTCTCCGTAAAACCAGGGTAAACGTGTTGTCCGGGAATAATTGCGGAGGACAGGAGCAAGGGGTCGGCAGTGACTACTGGTACTCACAGGCTCAAATGGGAAAAGTTTTAACGGGGGTAGAAAAGGAGTGGGCCGACTCCCATGCGGCTCATCTCGCAAAAACAGCGAAATATTCTCAGCATCTCCATGAAGCCGCGCGACTGGGTTATCAATACGCCCTTCTGGATCTGGCGGATCGATTTGATGATCCAACCTTCTTTGAGCAGTCAAACGGTGGGGTCAGAGCAGATCCGGCCTTGGTCGCCGAAATCGCAGAACGTCTGGGTAGGCCTGATGATGCGCGGAAGTGGCTCACGGCAGCGGCAGAAGCTGGTGACACTGAGGCCATGCGTCAATTGATTGAGGACTACGACCACGGTGATCTCCAGCGGTGCTGGACCTGGGTATATCTCGCTGAGTTGGTTGGAGTCGACCTGACGAGTGATGAGTACTACGCCATCAACGAGGACGGTTCACCCTACGATGATGAAGTTGGCGGGCCTGCATTCGCCGATGGACGAGATGGAGTAGCGATCGATCCCATCAGCGAGGAGCAGGACGCAACCGCTCGACGTGCTGCACAGGAGATGTTTGAGCGGATTGAGCGAACTGACGAAATGATGCCGCGTGATTAACGTTGCAGGGCAGTCCTCGGGTTGGTGATTTCCTCCGGGTAGGCAATGACGCCATCCAACCGTTTGAAAAGTCCGCGAGTAACCCGCTGATTTGTAACGACCGCAATTTCCGTGCTTA
>JBJYXA010000519.1:0-2375 GCA_046259705.1 Caldilineaceae bacterium | reverse complement strand
CACGCCGCATTTCTCGCACACCTCGGGCGGCTCAGCGGCATGGCCGGGCAGGGCTTGGCCCAGCACGTCGCGTTGCAGCCAGGCCCAGGTCAGGGCGCTCTTGCCCATGCCGCCCAGGGCCACCACCGCCAGCACAGGCCGCCCGCCGCCGGTCCACCACTGGGTCAGCATCTGGCGCTCGGCCACGCGCCCGGTAAAGTTCTCTTGAAGGCCGTAGGTATGAGCATAGTGAGGCGCCGGGGGTAGGGGAATGGGCGGCCGACTGGGCCGGGTGCGGCCCTCGGCCTTGGCCTCGGCAGCCATCGCCTCCAGGTCGGCGATTTCGAGCAGGCGGAGGCCATAGGTCTCCGCAGCGTTGCGCGCTGGCCGGGAAAAGCCCACGGCCGAGACGATGAGACCCTCGTCCACCAGCCGCTCGCTGCGCAGCAGCTTGACGATGGCCGCAAAGCCGTTGACGACGTCGATGCCGACCTTGTCGCTCCAGTCCTTCGCCTCGACAGCGATGCGGTGCAAAAGGCGACTGGGCGTCGCCAGTTCGACATAGACGTCGATCTAGTTTCCGCCCAACTCGACGTCGTGCTCGACCTTCCAGGCGCCCATCTGGCGGTAGGCATCCGCCACGCGCCGCTCCAGCTTTTTGCCGGTCTTGACCTTTTCAGCCATCACGCCTCCAGCCTCATTGCTGCCTTGGTGTCCGCTCCCGAATCCCTGTCATTCTGAGTGATCCACGGCTCGGCACGCCGCTCTAGATGGAAGAAACATGTGCTTCGTGATACAATAGCATCGAGATGTTCAGACAGTCAAGACCGTCTTCGCACTGGTGCGAATGAGCCCGATTCTGAGTGTGGTTCCGATTATCGGTGGCTTGAATATTGGTGGCCATAGGACCCCGTTTAGGAGCTTACATACGCGACTGATAATCGGGTCTGAGCATCTAATCCAAGAATGGGAGATGCTTGTAATGGCAAAGCGCAAGAAATCAGCAAAAAAGTCGCTGACCAATATTCAGTCTCTGGATGTCCTGGAGCAGATCAATCTCAATGCCGCTGGGTTAGACCTGGGCTCCGAGGAAATCTATGCTTGTGTCCCGCCAGACCGAGATGAACAATCAGTGCGGGTCTTTCCCACCTTCACTGTTGACCTACACGCGCTAGCCGATTGGCTAGAAGCCTGTGGGATTGACACAGTGGCCATGGAATCTACGGGTGTGTACTGGATCCCCATCTACAACATTCTCGAGGCCCGGGGCTTTGAAGTCTATCTGGTCAATGCCCGCCACCTCAAGAACGTATCCGGTCGCAAAACAGATATCCTGGACTGCCAGTGGATTCAACAATTACACACCTACGGTCTGTTGCGTGCTTCCTTTCGTCCGCCAGGAGAGATTCGTGCCTTGCGTGAGCTGGCGCGGCATCGCGGTAATCTGATTCGCTATCGTTCTGCTCATATACAGCACATGCAGAAAGCTCTGGAAGTGATGAACATCAAGTTGACTGAAGTGGTCAGTGACATCACTGGCGTGACAGGACTGAGCATCATCCGCGCCATCGTTGTCGGTGAACGGGATCCTCACAAGCTTGCTAGTTTCCGACAATCTGGCTGCAAAAGGAGCGAAGAAGAGATTGCGAAAGCGCTTCAAGGTGACTACAAGCCGGAGCAGATATTCATTCTCAGACAAGCCTTGACCCAGTACGATTTCTATTTGCACCAGATCCAAGAGTGCGACAACCAAATGGAAGAGATGTACACTGCCTTGCCTCCGTCGGATCCAGATAGCCGAGTTTCGCCGCCGCCTAAGCCGAAGAGGGGCAAGCCCCGCAAGAACGAAGCTCACTACGATCTGGCGACCACGCTCTATCAGGTTGTGGGCGTAGACTTGACCGCAATTGATGGTCTCGATGCTTTGACTGTCCAGACGATCATCACGGAGATTGGGCTCGATGTAGATGCATGGCCTACCGTGAAGCACTTCACTTCCTGGCTGAGCTTGGCTCCACATAACGAAAAATCAGGAGGCAAGGTCCTCCGTAGCCGGACGCAGAAGACGAAGAACAAGGCGAACTTGGCCTTTAGGCTCGCGGCACAGAGCTTGAGTCGAAGCCAGAGCGCAAACGGTGCCTTCTATCGACGAATGAGAGCAAGACACGGACCGGCCAAAGCCATCACAGCCACAGCCCATAAATTGGCACGCATTGTCTATTTCATGGTAAAGAACAAGACAGCCTATGTCGATCCAGGTGTCGCCTACTATGAGCAACAACATCGTGACCGCACCATTCGTAATCTCAAGCGCAGGGCAAAGGCGCTCGGTCTCGAACTAGTGCCAATACCCGTTCAAGCAACAGCAGTTTCTTAGGAGCGAAGCGAAGAATCTC
>JBJYXA010000518.1:0-13371 GCA_046259705.1 Caldilineaceae bacterium | reverse complement strand
TACAGAGTCAACAATGCTTGCGGCCCGGCTTCACGGCCCAAAAGACATTCGGATGGAAACCGTACCGCACCCGGGACCACCCGGACCGGACCAAGTATTGCTCCGAATCACTGCGGTGGGAATTTGTGGCAGTGACCTCCACACGTATCAAGATGCGCGCATCGGCGATACGATCCTTGAATCTCCCCTTACCCTGGGGCACGAATTTGCAGCAGTCGTGGAGGAAATTGGGCCCGGAGACGGTCTTGACGGTGAGTTCAATCCGCTGAAAGTCGGCGAACGGGTCGCAGTGGACCCGGCTCAGCCTTGTGGGCGCTGCGAAATGTGCGAACAGGGACACCCTAACCTGTGCCATCGCATGCATTTCTGTGGCACCTATCCAGATGAAGGCAGCCTAAGCCAATGGATGCATATGCCTGCGCACACCTGTTTTCCGTTACCCGACTCTATCGACAACGCTGGCGGTGCACTGCTGGAACCGCTGGGTGTGGCCATCCATGCCACCGACTTGGCTAGAATCAGGGTTGCAAACAGCGCCGCCATTCTGGGGGCGGGTTCGATTGGTCTCTTCACGCTGCAGACCGCGCGGGCATCGGGGGCACAGCCTATTTTCGTGGTGGATCAGTTCCCATGGCGTCTCGCGCTGGCAGAGGAGCTTGGCGCGATTCCGATCAACTTCCGGGAGCAGGACCCGGTCAGCACGGTGATGGAGGCAACCGGCGGCAATGGCGTGGATGTGGCCATCGAGGCAGCCTGGGCGGACCATTCTATTGCGTGGGCAGCCGCCATGGCGAGGCTGGGCGGCCGGCTCGTGTTGGTGGGCATTCCCGGCGACGACAATTTCCAGCTAAAGCACTCTACCGCCCGGCGCAAAGGTCTCACAATACGCATGGCTCGCAGGATGAAACACGTTTACCCGCGTGCGATCAAGCTGGCCGACTCCGGCGCCGTCAATCTGAACTGCGTCATCAGCCATCGTTTCCCACTGCAACGGACTCCCGAAGCGTTCGCCATGAATGAAGCCTATAAAGACAACGTCGTGAAGGTCATTATTGATATCAATGACGCCTAGAACTAGCCTGTAACGCCCCGCTGGACGGCATCACACAGCACGCAGGACTCGATTGTTCCCGCATGCCGCCCGCGTTGGCGCTGCGACGTCTAGGAATCCCGCTACTTCGTACCTGCAAAAAAGCGGTCCCAAGGAATGGACACGCTGGCGTCGTTGCATACGATCTGAACCATTGTGCGTAGGAGCGGCAACCTCCCTCCATCGAGTATGCCGTCCGCGACCATCTGTTCGACAGTGGGACCAATGGCCATTGCCAGCTCTGCTCCCTCGATGGTGTCCTCAGGCATCCGGTCGCGCTTGGCATCGGAGTACGCCATGCCCATGCCGAGCAACCTGCCCATGCGGCCGTTGCGTCCACCCATACTCGTGACATAAAGGTCGCCTGCCGCAGGCAGGCCAATTACGCTCTCCTGCTGCCCGCCCGCAAACTCCACCAGGTAGCTCATCTCCTGCATCCCCTGCGCGAATATGGCGGCAGAAAGATTGTGCATTAGGGCATCGTTGGGAGCCACGCCGTCCTTCTCCAATAACCCTGCCACCAAGCCGACCGCAAGCGCATACACATTCTTCATGGCGACACACGTCTCCACGCCTGCGAAGTCGGTACTTGTCCAAACATGGTAATATGGTGTACGCAGAAGCGCGGCTAGGCGAACCAGCAATTCATGGTCTGTACCTGCCAGAACGACACAGGTATGCCTACGGACCGCAAGTTCGCCCGCTATGGAAGGTCCTCCCACAGCGACAATTTGGACGCCCTCTTGCCGGTGCGCAGGTAGCCCGCCGCGAAAAACGTCAGGCAGGATTTGTAGCGCCCTACCGTTGCCCTCTAGGCCTTTGGTGAGCATTAAGACGGGCGTGCCGATCGCCAATCTCGGACCCAGCATTTGTGCAGCCCAGTCCACACCCAGCGAATTGACGCCCAAAACGACCAAGTCTGCGTCTTGCATGGCTTCATCCAGTCGGTCGTACGTATACGGCACAACGGACTCCGGCAGCCTGACGCTGAGCTTTGGGTGGACGCGAGTTTCGTGCACTTCCTCGATGATGTCTCCGTCAAGAAAAGTACCCACGAGCCGAACAGGGTGTCCATTATCAGACAAGGGAACGCTGAAGGCGCTGCCCATGAGCCCTGCCCCGAGGATTACTATGTTGGCCATGGTTTCCCCTTTGCGTGTGACCAGTTCATCAGGTCTGCGGCGATGATGGCACCTGTTGCAGCTGCGCGCGTTTGTCCGTAGACTCGGGAAGCTGCGACAGCGCTTCATTGCTTAACAATACGAGGGAGATCCAGATAAGGTTTGAAAGCAACAGGTGTATGAGCTGAATCGGCACCGGCGCCTTCAACGCTACGTTGAACGCACCCACAAGTAATTGTGTTATAAAGAGTCCGCCCAGTAGCCAGGCCAGCCTCCTTGCCTGTCCACTTGGGCGTCGGCTTACTGCAAATAACACGGTGGCGAGCAGTAATAGGCCAACCGCCATAGCAAGAAGTGGGTGGTAAATTCGCAAGTCAATCAATGTTGCGAGCAAGGCAGAATCCTCGGGGCGCATGTTGGCATTCAGTAGCAGCGTATCGCCAAGAGCGGTTACGGCACCGCTGGCGCCAAGGATTAACATGCCCAATAAGCCAGGGAGCAGTAGCAACGGGAACCATCCTTGGCCGCGTAGCATAAGCGGCCTATGTCCTGACGCCCACCATGCCGTGAGCGCAAGCGCCGCCAAGAGAAAGAACGTATTTACTAGATGCCCCGCCATCCACCATGCGCGCGCAACTGACACATTGGTCGCAACGTACTCGAACAAGACCAGGCCAGCGCCAACGAGCGCCTCGAGAACCATGAAGAACATGGCAACAGCCGAGCCTCTGCGTACTAGGTACCCCTTCGGATAGGCGCGAAATGCCCATATGAGCAGTACGACCACCGAAAGCAATGCTAACCCGCTCGATATTCTGTGCGAGAACTCGATCATCATCTCCGTATTCGCTGAACGCGGGATGACCTCGCCGTTGCAAAGCGGCCAGTGCCTGCCACATCCGGCGCCTGAGCCGGTAGCGCGGACAAATGCGCCCCACATAATAACGACTAAGTTGTAGGCGACCACAACCCACGAGTAAACGGCGAATCGGCGGTTATCGATCATGTTCACCTCTCATACTAGGCTACGCTACATCCGCAGTGGTTGACACACTTACCCGGCAATGGGCATCATTGTCCATTGGGTTCCTGCACATGAGCCGAGCCAGACGTATCCTCAATAGACAAATCGCGTATCCGTTCGAACCCGTTCGTCAGTATCTGCCGCAGCACCTCTGCCGCATGAATATGATCCTGTACTTTACCGGCCACAGGATCGTCAACATCGAACTCCTCGCCGGTCATCTCGCTGATCAAGTAGATTCGGTCTTTGATCGTGGGGAACTCCCAGGAAAGCGACTCCTTGTGCCCGCGCTCCATGACGAGGATGAGTGCATAGTCGTCCAACGGAACGCTGTCTACTGAGCGCGATCGATGGTCGCTAATGTCGATGCCCTCCGCTTCCATCGCCCTCGCTGCCAAAGGCATGGGGGGGCGTCCATCATCGGCCCAGGTACCGGCCGAGTCAATGCGCCACTCGCCCTGTAAATCGCACTGTGTAATCATCACGCGCAGAATCGCCTCGGCCATCACCGAACGAATACGATTTGCCGTGCAGACAAAGAGGATGGAATGGCATTCGTTCTTCAAACTAACAGTTCCCATTATTCGTGTTCAGAGACCGGCCGCAGTCGCCCGGATTCCGGCGGCTCCAGACGATCGTCGGCCCGTCCATATTCAGGGACCAGAGTATGCAGCATAGCGTATACGCTGTCGACATCACTGCAATTCGCGGCTTCCATCAAAGTGTTTATGTTCCCATCAAGCAAAGCTGAGTCCGAGTACACACCGTTCTCAGCGATGAAAATCTGGTCGTGTCGGGTGCGAGCAAACGACTCCGAAGGCATCGCGAGTTCTTCGAACATTTTCTCGCCCGGCCGAAGTCCAGAAAATACGATGTCGATATCTCGATCCACCTCTAGACCAGACAGATGAATCAAATCAGTTGCCAAGTCAACAATCTTCACAGGCTCGCCCATATCCAGCATAAAGAGGTCACCACCTTTGCCGAGCACCGATGCCTGCAACACAAGTTGCACTGCCTCGGGAACTGTCATGAAGAACCTCTGCACATCTGGATGTGTTACGGTTACCGGGCCGCCGTTCGCAATCTGCCGCTGGAATGTGGGAACCACGCTCCCTCGACTGCCCAGCACGTTGCCGAAACGTACCGTAACGTAGGTCTTGCCCGAACGAGCGGCGGCATTCCGTACCAACAGCTCGGCTACGCGTTTGGTAGCGCCCATGACGCTGGTTGGATTAACGGCCTTATCGGTCGAAATCATCACAAATCTATCAACGCCGTGGCGCACGGCTGCGTCAAGAAGGCACCGCGTCCCTCCGACATTGTTCAGCACTGCCTCATCAGGATTCAGTTCCATCAGCGGCACGTGTTTGTGCGCTGCCGCATGGAACACGATATCCGGACGAAGCTCGGACAACACCGAATTCATCTGCGCTTCCGACCTAATATCGGCTATTATGGGCCGGAGAGCTACGCCGAACGACCCATCAGCCGACCGTGAACGATCGCTAAGCTCATGGAATACGCTAAAAATCGAGTTTTCCCCGTGTCCTAAGAGGCCGAGCACTTCAGGCCTGCAATCATATACTTGGCGTGCCAACTCGCTCCCGATGGATCCGCCGCCACCTGTTATTAATACTCGTCTTCCTGCCAAAAGATCATGCACAGCGGCCAGGTCGGTTGTGATGGGTTCGCGACGTAACAGGTCATCGATGCGTACCTCGCGCACCTGGCTTATGCTAACCCGACCATCGAGTAGTCCTGGAGTACCCGGTACAGTACGCGTTTGCACATGCACATCTTCGCAGATCCGGAGTACACCCCGTATTTCTTTGCCGGAGGCCGTGGGCATGGCGATGATGATCTGCTTTATGTTTAGGGTTTTCGCCAGGGACGGAATAGCCCCACGATTACCAAGGACGGGAATGCCGTGGATAACCGCATTGTGCTTCCGCACATCGTCGTCTAGGAATCCGACGACTTCCAGACCTAATTGCGGGTTATTCTGAATTTCCTGCGCCAGCGCGGCGCCTGTATCGCCAGCGCCCATGATAAGTACGGGACGGACAGATTTGGCGCGTTTTCTGTTACGTTTCGACCTGCGGGTCCAGATTCGCACTGACAAGCGCGGTCCCGCCGTCACCACCAAACCCAGAAGCAAAACAATGAATGGTATGGAGCGCGGTATCGACAGGCGCTGGTTGAGGACAAATCCGGCGCCTATTGCCACAAATGCAGCGATGAGGGTCGATACCGTAAATGCACCCGTAAGCAAGATCAGCTCATCGACGGACGCATATCGCCAGAACCGAGAATAGACGCCCACGAAGTAGAAGACAATCACTGTGGAGAGCGTAAGACTGATCGCAAAGACAACCATTCCTGTCCACCACCTAGAGGCCGGGCTGATGCTCTCTAGGCGCAATATATAGCTGATATATACCGCCAGCGGCAGCAGGAGCACGTCGCTGAGTAGAAAATGGCGGTTCCTCAATTTCGTCATCGTTGTGCTTCTTCATGCAATGACCTGATAACGGCTACGACTCGTTCAAGGTCCTGGCCCGTCATGCTTGAACCGGACGGCAGACAGAGCCCATACTCATATAAATGCTCTGCTCTCCCTCCCCCAATTGATCTTTCGCCCGCAAAGACTGGTTGCATGTGCATTGGTTTCCAAATCGGCCTCGATTCGATGTTTTCTGCCTCCAGCGCGAGCCTCATTGTCTCTCGATCACAGCCGAATGCGACTGGGTCAAGTGTCAGCGTCGTGAGCCACCGTGTATGATACGACCACGACGGTTCCGGCATGAATTCGATCCCGGGCAGTCCCCCCAGGGATTCAGCGTAGTACTCAAAGATCCGGCGGCGCGCTGCCACCCTGTCCTGGAGTACTCGTAGTTGGCCGCGACCAACGCCGGCCAATACGTTACTCATTCTGTAATTGTAGCCTACAAACGCATGTTCGTAATGAACGGCAGGTTCGCGCGCCTGGGTAGATAGCTTGCGAGCGCGGTCTATCAAGATCGAGTCGTTGGATACAAGCATTCCTCCGCCAGTCGTGGTCACGATCTTATTGCCATTGAACGAGAAGAGTGCTGACTGCCCAAAGCCGCCGGGGGGCGATCCACGATATCGAGCGCCCAAGGCCTCGGCTGCATCCTCAATCAGCGTTACCCCATAACGCTCGCAGCTAGCTTTGATTGGCGCAATATCGGCACACTGACCATATAGGTGTACAAGCACAACCGCCTTGGGCACAGAACCAAGCCGCGCCCTCCGGGCGAGTTCGTCGTCAAGTATGCGTGGGTCCATGTTCCAAGATTCGAAATCGCTGTCGATGAATATGGGATGTGCACCTACGTACGATATGGGAAAGACACTGCCTGCAAACGTCAAGGTCGAGACTATCACGTCGTCGCCGGGTCCGACATCGGCACAAATTAGGGCCAGATGCAGCGCAGCTGTACCGGACGAGACCGCCAGGGCACGTCGCACACCGACAGTGGCCGCGAATTCCTCCTCAAATGCGTCGACGTGCGGTCCTACGGGCGCCAACCAATTCGAGTCAAACGCTTCCTGTACCAGCGCCAATTCCTGACCGGACATGTGTGGCGGTGAGAGGTAAATTCGCTCACTCATACGTCGCTCTTTCGCTTGGGGCGCATGGACACCAAGATATCTGATCCGATCCGTCGCACCCGACGGAAATATGCGCCGGGTAATCCGCGGTTGCTGGTAAGGCCATATCGCCAGCGCATATAGCTCGGCGGCGGAAGAACTATCCGGGTCGCGGCACGGACACGATCCGACCAGCCCATGGCAAAGAGGTCGTCTATGACCGTCTGCGTTGTCGTTCGCCGCATCTTGCGGCGTTGGGCGTAATCTTCTCGTTCCGACTCGGGACGCATAGTCGCGAGGTCGGCCAGAAGACCATCAGGCAGGGGCGTATGGAAATATGCCTGTGCGATTTCCAAGGCTCGCTGGGCTGCGTACGTCCACCGTAGCTGCCTTGCACCATCGAGAACCAGACCCCAATCGAAGTTGGTCGTCGTGACAACGAGCCGGTCAAGGTCATAGTACCGCAACAATCGCAGGTCCCCCTCGCCGTGCTGCAATATCGCATGCGCACACAGATAGAGAAGATGGGATTCCGGACGCATAACAGTAATAAGCGCGCCGTCCGGCAGCTCCTGTACCATAGTCTGATTCCAGAACCACGATTGGTCCTCGAGACTCAATAGACGATCAAGTGCACCGAGCAGCCGAAAGTGCAGCTCCAAGCTGATTTGATGGTTTGTAGTGCTCTGCAAATAGTAGTGGTGCTTCAGGCCATCACGTCCATCGAATAGCAGCGACTTCTCCAAGCCGAAGCCGACGCCGTTGACCGCTGCCAACGCCTCCTTACGCTGCTCGAACGGAACGAGTACATCGACATCCACCATCGGCCGAAGCTCAGGCGACGGGTACACACTTCTGGCTAGGACGATGCCCTTCAACCACATGCCTCGAACTCCAGCCCGCGCAAGCGCAACTTCTACCTTACGCTGAACTTCTGTGGCCAGAAGGAAGTGGACTGCCACTTCGGCGCGTTCAACCTGAAGGGGCGCACCATAGTTCTCCATGAAGCGAGCAACCTGCGCACGTTGCAGGTTTGCCAGCAGCAAGGGCCCCATCCCGTGCTGCTGAGCTAGCAGAACTAGCTCACGCCAATCGATTTCCTCGTATCGCAGGACGCGACTGGTTTGTTGGCTATCCGGAGACCATTGGCCCGACGCCAATAAGGCGACTAGATGCAGAGTGTCTGCCGTAGTTATGCTCATGCTGGATGCTTAGCTGAATGGTCGAATACCATATTCCTTCCAGTAGAATCCCAACTTCAGCAGTTCGTTCATCACAAAAACAAGGCTGTGTTCATTATCCCACCAGCGTCGTGCCTCGTAGCGGGAATCAGCCGGGGCACTCGCCGTGATAGATAGATTCGGCATAACCGATTGTAGCGTGCGCAATGCACGCCGGGTGTGAAAACGGTCCGTGACCAATATCAATGAATACCAATCCCGTTCTTCAGCGAGATTCGCGAGATTGTTTCCTTCATCCCATGTGCTCTGGGCTTCACCCGCGAGCAACACTGCCTCCGCCGGCAATCCGAGCCTCTCCGCCGCACCGACTGACAGCTCGGTCGATGTGCAGGCTATGCCAGCGCTAAGCAGAGTGCCGCCGCTGAAGACCACAATGGGAGCGAGCCCCCGGTTGTACAGTTCGATTGCGTGTTCCGTACGCGTGTACCTTCCCCCTTCACCGCCCATCACGACGATGGCATCCGCCGATTGCTCATTCTGCGCGATATCCTCTGAAGCGTCGAGAAATACGCCTACGTAACGAAGACCCGCGCAACCTGCCATGACTGAAATGACCATCAGGTTAATGGTGCTCAGGAGACAAACCTTACACCACATCTGTTCGCCTTCTACATTTGCCACATCGGTGGCGTATTGCGGATGAATCGAGCCGGCACACCGATCATAACGGAATTGTCAGCCACGTCAGCCGTCACCACGGCGCCTCCGCCGATGACGCAGCCCGCGCCAATCCTGGCTCCTGGAAGTACGATGGATCCGATGCCCACCAGTGTGCCCTCACCGACGACCACCTCGCCGCCCATTCGTACGCCCGGCGCAATATGGACATGGTCCCCAATCACACAATGATGCTCGACGATACAACCCGAGTTAAGGATTGCGTTGCAGCCAATTGTGGCGCCCGGATTCACGATGGCGCCGGCGCAAACGACCGTTCCCATCCCGATCGCTACTTGACGCGCAAGAATGGCCGATGGATGTCGGGTAGTCGTGAATTGCTCACCATTCTGTTGCAATTGTAGAAACTGCCGTGCCCGCATTGCATTGTCGCCGATCGCCAGTATCACGGCATCGTGGGCAATCGTGGCGCAGTCTGCTATGGTGCCAAGGATCGGCAGCCCGAGTACGATCTTGCCTGTCAACGAAGCGTTGTCATCCACAAAGCCGATCGGTCGCAGTCCGCGGCCCGCTGCATCCTCCGCCAGAAGGATATCTGCCACGACCTGACCGTGCCCGCCGGCGCCTGCGATCAATACGCACACCGGCTCATTCGTCCATGTTGCCACGGAATTCCTCTGCTGTTGCACTGCCCGGCTGATTGATGCCTTGCCGCGCAAGGACTAGCCCCAACGTACGGTACATTATGTGCAGATCGAGCCACACTGACACGTTGTCCACATACCATACATCGTACGCGAACTTCTGCCGCCATGACATGGCGTTGCGGCCATTGATCTGTGCCCAACCGGTGATGCCCGGTTGCACGTTATGTCTGCGAGCCTGTTCAGGCGTGTAGCGATCCAAGTAACGCATGAGCAAAGGACGCGGTCCCACGATGCTCATGTCGCCCTTCAAGACATTCAAGAGTTCGGGCAATTCGTCCAGGCTTGTAGAACGCAACCAACGTCCGAATTCGTCAAGGCGCTCATTGTCAGGCAGCGGCATGCCTTCCACGCCGACCGCATCGCGCATGGTACGGAACTTGAGCAGCACGAACGGCTTGCCGTTCTTGCCAGGTCGCTGCTGTCGGAAGAAGACGGGTGAACCTATTTTCCACCGTACAAGCGCGCCCACTGCCAGCAGGAGAGGACAAAATAGCACCAGAACAACGGTCGAAATCACCACATCCAGAGCGCGTTTTCCCGTAGAACGATAGAAGTCCACGCCCTTGGACTGACTGGTCATAGCTGTTCGCCCCGGTACCAGTCGACAGTGCGCTTCAAACCTTGCGTAAATGCCACATCTGGCTCATATCCGAGGACAGCACGGGCACAAGAAATGTCTGCCTGGGAGTGCGGTACATCGCCAATGCGAGGCGGCGTATGCATGGCGTCGGGTTCGACGCCACACAGCGTAGATAGTTCAGCAATAAGCTCGAGCAAAGAGTAGCGCTTCCCGCAAGCTATGTTCAAGACGCGCCCGGCTGCTTCGGGCGCAGAGCATGCAAGAAGATTGGCTTGAACTACATTTTGGACGTAGGTGAAATCGCGGCTCTGCCTGCCATCTCCGTGTACAGTGACCGGCTGCCTCGCAATCATGGACGTGATGAACTTTGGAATCACGGCAGCATATTGTGATTCGGGATTTTGTCGGGGCCCAAACACATTGAAATAGCGCAGGCAGATCGTCTCCAGGCCGTATACACGCCAAAATACCTGGCAGTTCTGTTCCCCGGATAACTTGGATACCGCGTAAGGGGACAACGGCATGGGTAGCATATCTTCCTGTTTGGGCAGAGCCGGATTGTCGCCATAGACGGACGAGGACGATGCGAAGATCACTCTCCGTACGCCCGCTTCTTTGGCGGCGTACAGGACGTTCAGCGTGCCCATTATATTCACTGCGGCGGTCGTAATGGGATCACGCACCGAGCGGGGCACCGAAGGAAGCGCCGCTTGATGTATGACATATTTGACGCCGTGCACGGCTTCCGTGACGAGGTGGTAACTACGTATATCACCTTGCACGAAGTCGATGCGATTTTCTATACCCGCCAGGTTCTCTTTGCTGCCAGTAGAGAGGTTGTCCAGCACCCGGACCTCTTCTCCGTTGCCGACAAGAGCATCAACGATATGGCTGCCTATGAATCCGGCCCCGCCCGTCACAAGGTACTTGGTCATAGCTCGGCAGTTTCGATCGATTGGCTGAAGGGGAGAGCATGAGTCTGGCTGACTGCCAGCTTTGCTTTCGTCAAACGTGCATATTCGTCTAGTACGCGGGCGAAGACCAGACGTTCATCGAACTCGGCCACGGCTTTCCTGCGAGCCTCAGCCCCCATATGAGCGGCAAGGGCTGGATTTCGTAAAAGCGTGGCAATGGCATCGGCTAACTGGTTAACATTGTGCACGGGCATCAACCAGCCATTGCACCCATGCTCGACGGTTTCACGACAGCCGCGAATATCGGTAACGAGACATGGAACACCCATTGCGGAAGCCTCCATCGGTGAACGAGGAAAGCCCTCGCGGTGCGACGGCAAGACGAACACGTCCATGAGAGCATATAGATCGGGCATGTCATCGCGCATCCCGGTAAATATGCACGCCCCGGCGATACCGAACGATTCCGCGATGGATGGCGTCAATGCGTCCGGTTTTTCCTCGTCCGCGGGACCAATGATAAGGAAGCGCGCGAGGGGAACACGGTCCAGTACAAGCCGGGCGGCGGCCAAGAATTCGAGCAGCCCTTTCTCCTGCACCAGCCTGCCTACAAATCCGACGACTGGCTGTCCCGCACGTATGCCCAGTGCCTTGCGTTTACGGATCAAGGTCGATTCTTTGACTTCGTCAGGATTAAAGCGCCGCAAGTCGATGCCGTTGCCAAGATGGCGAAGCTTTTGCGGTCCGGCAATCCCAGTCGCGATTGCGGTCTCGATGTCTTCCGGATTCTGAGATAGGATCACATCCGAACAGTACGCAGCGACCGTCTCCGTGGTGATGTAGAAGCGGCGCCAGAATGGCCCCATGCCGTCGTGGAAATAAAATCCATGCAGTGTGTTGACCACTATGGGCACGCCGGCAAGTCGCGCCGCGAGCTGCCCCAACAGACCTGGCTTGGGATTATGCGTGTGGACGATATCGAAGCCTTCGCGACGCATCACTTGGACGAGGCTGCCTAGTGACACAAGATCCTCTCGTGGGGAAAACGTGCGCGTCATATCTACAGGAATATGCCGGATACCTGCTCGCTCAATATCAGCCACATAACGACCCGGCGTGGAGATGCCCACTACTTCATAGCCTGCATCCCTTATCGCCTGCATCTGATTGAGTAAGAGTAGGCGCAACGAAAGGTCTACTGTAGTGATGTGAGCGACCTTGATCATCATTGACATTCACAGTCGGCGGGCGCCGCATCAGCGCCAATGGTAGCCGCATACACTCTCGACACTTCATATCGCGCTTGCTCAAAGTTACGCAAGTCGTCCGCGGTTGGCGCACTAGACCGTCGCGCAATCAACTTTCTATCTTGACCTGTCATGAACGCCGCTCGGTAGATCATCAATTTCAGCGCGGTTACAATCGAGTGCCATAACGCTGGGGCCGGTTGATAGCGTCGAGCCATCCAGAACATTTTCATTCTGGAACGGTACGCTTCCAAGGTATCCTGCAGAGATACAGACCGGTACTCGCGATAGGCGTATAGAACTTCGTGCAACATGCAGTACCGGTTCTCCATCAGCACCTGGATCAGAAAATCGGCGTCTTCGGATCTGGCCAAGCTCTGATTATAACGGTAACGCTTAGCGATATCCATTCGTATCAGAGACGGGGCATGCGCTACAGGTGGTGGAGCCAGCCTAGACAGAGGGGGGCAGGACTGTACGCAGCCCGCGGTTCCCCGTGCGCGGACTCCGACTAAGCGTTCCTGTTCGTCTTGTATGGCAATGCCCGTACTCACCAACGCAACCTCGCTCTTCTCCTGCATGGCAGCGAGCTGCAGCGCCAGTTTGTCGGGATAGATCCAGTCGTCAGCATCTAGCTTGGCGAGAAACTCGCCATTGGCGGCATCGACGGCCACTTGACGTGCTGTGGCGCGGCCAACTCTGTTGTCAAGCGTGATCAAGTGGAATCGTTCATCCTGGAAAGCCGCTACGATTTCGCCGGGATGGTCATCGGACCCGTCGTCGACAACGATACACTCCCACTCTTCGTAACTCTGCGCGACTAGCGACGAGAGCGCCCAACCCAAGAGAGACGCCGTATTGTAGCACGGTACCGCTATCGATATCAGCGGTCCCCCGCTCACTTCTTCCTCCAAACCGCCACGCGGCGCAGTCGCTCGTAAGTAGCCTCCTCCTCCATAAGCCATCCCCGCATCTTTGCGCGAAAAAACCTCCAACCGTCGCTACGACGGACGGGAACACGCGGAATGCGATAGCGATCAAAGCAGATAGAGGTCGCAGGCCTGCCACCGCCGACGACTGCGCTGCTGTAATACTGGGATACTTGCTGTCGTACTGTTGTACTGCACCTGGCACGTGGGTAGGCGAAATGCTTTGGCTGAAACCCTAAGCGTCGCTGGAAGCACTCGATGGGCCGGCCGAGTTCGCGCCGG
>JBJYXA010000517.1:0-4637 GCA_046259705.1 Caldilineaceae bacterium | reverse complement strand
ACAGAAATCAGGCTAGTTGATATGGATACTGCAATGACAGCCCTGCGCCTGCCACGCAGCGCGCCCGAGACGCAAGGGATTCCATCGCAAGCGCTGCAACGGTTTGTCCAAGAAGCCGATGCCAACCTCAATAGTCTTCACAGTGTCATGCTGCTACGCCACGGCGCCGTTGTGGCCGAGGGATGGTGGAGTCCATATGCAGCGGACATACCGCACATGCTGTACTCGCTTAGCAAGAGCTTCACGTCTTCGGCCGTTGGGCTTGCCGTGGAGGAAGGTTTGCTAACCGTCGATGATTCGGTGCTTACTTTCTTCCCAGATGAGGCACCGGCTGAGGTCAGCGAGAATTTGGCTGCCATGCGCGTACGCCATCTGTTATCCATGAATACCGGTCATGCGGAAGACAGCACGGAACATCTCCGCGATAGTGAGGGCTCCAACTGGGTGAGCAACTTCTTAGCCCAGCCCGTGCCGTACAAACCGGGTACACACTTTTTCTACGACAGCGGCGCGTCCTACATGCTGTCGGCTATCGTACAGAAGCTGACTGGCCAGCCCATAGTGGAGTACTTGGGGCCGCGGCTTTTCGAGCCATTAGGCATCCATCAGCCATTCTGGGAGACTTGCCCCAGAGGCATCAATACAGGCGGCTGGGGACTCTATCTGACGACCGAGGATATCGCTTGCTTCGGACAGATGCTGCTCCAGAAGGGCGTGTGGAATGGACAACGGATTCTACCGGAATCCTGGGTAGAGACAGCCTCAACGGCCCATTCCGACAATAGCATGAACGATCAAATTGATTGGCAGCAGGGCTATGGCTACCAGTTCTGGCGCTGCCGCCACAATGCTTTCCGTGGCGACGGCGCGTTCGGACAGTTCTGCGTAGTCATGCCCGACCAGGATGCCGTACTTGCCGTGACGGCCGGTGTAGCCGACATGCAGGCCGTACTCAACCTCGTTTGGAAAGACCTTCTACCATCAATGGGCGCTGCGCCAGTCCCGGAGGACATCGAAGCCACCGATCAATTGCGCGCACAGCTTGCGTCACTTGCCCTGCCGCCGGCCGCAGACGCTGGCCCGCAGACGCTGGAACGAACGCTGAATGACAAGGAGTATGTGTTCGAACCACAAGCAGACGGAATGCAGTCCTTCGCAGTGCGATTCGAAAACGGCACCTGCCATCTGCTCGTCCGTGATGAGCAAGGCGAACACGATGTGGTCTGCGGGCGCGGTGCATGGAACTCCGGCATAACCACTATGGGCATGGGCGTGCCCATGCGCGTGGCTGCGAGCAGCGGTTGGCTGAACGACCATACTTTGGCGGTAGACCTGTGCATGTATGAGACGCCGCACATCATGACGCTCACCTGTCGCTTCGACGGAGACAGCGTCTCGGTGGACAAGCGCCTGAACGTCTCCTTTGCCCGTGAGGCGGAGGCGCCGCCGCAGGTGGGTCACGCGGCTTAGTATGCCTATACAAATGCCGACAACGGTGAGGGACCGAGCCTAGCAGTGTAAACCTACCTAGTGGTACAGTGCTCGCTGACGACGCCAAGGAACGACCGGCAGCAGTAGAAGGAGAATTTTATGCCCGCGCTGAAAATCGGTTGGCACATGAACTCTTTTCCAGTAGACGGTAGTTCCGCCACAGAGTTCAGACACCAGATCGAAGAGACCTTGGACTTACTCTATCCTACGCTGGATTCCGTGTGGATTGACGACCATGTGATGCCGTGGGCGACATGGCAATCCAATGACACCCCGTATTTGGAGTGCATGACCACGCTTGCATATTACGCCGGCGCATATCCTGACCTCATGTTTGGGACGAGCGTTTTGTCGCAGTCGTACCGGAATCCTGCCTTAATGGCAAAGATGGCGGCGAACCTACAATGGTTCACCGGCGGACGGCTGGTATTGGGCATTGGCGCGGGTTGGATGGAGGAGGAGTACCGCGCATACAACTTCCCATTTCCCAAAGCGTCAGTCCGGATTGCTCAAATGGTAGAAGCAATCCAGATCGTCAAGAAGCTGTGGACGGAGTCACCGGCCAGCTATAAGGGAGAATACTACCTGATCGAGGAAGCCTATTGCATGCCACAACCCGACCCTATACCGCCCATCATGATCGGGGGCGGTGGAGAACAGCTCACCTTGCGTGCTGTGGCGGAACTGGCCGACTGGTGGAACATCCCTGGAGCGACAGCAGAGGTCTATGCTCACAAGTTGGATGTGTTGCGCAGGCACTGCGATACGGTAGGCAGAGACTTTGACAACATCGTGAAGACTTGGAACGCGGAGGCAGTTGCCGTCGCTACGAGCGAGGCAGAAGCGCGCCGAATTAGTGATGCGTCACCCTATACAAATGATGGGCTCATCGCGGGCACGCCGGAACAGGTGGCGGAAGGGCTCTTGAAGTACGCGGATCTCGGCGTTGAACGCATCAACGTTCGGTTACTCGACTTCCCGCGCACCGATGGGATCCGGTTATTCATGGAAGAAGTAGTTCCGTTGTTGGGAGAGTAGGCGGCCAACGGAGTTAACGCACGCTTACAGATCGTTCAGGGTCTGGCGTAGTTCCGGCGCCAGGCCCATCTCTTTTGCCTGCAGCGCCTGATCTATGTGCGCCGTTATGCGAGCACCTATCAGCACCGACGTGATTCCGGGCTGACCGAGTACCCAGGATAACGCAAGGCTCACCATGCTGCGTCCGGTCTCCCCTGCGACTGAGCGCAACCCTTCCATCCTGCGCATTGCTTCCCGACCTTTGTATATCTCCCAGTGAGCGGGCAATATGTCGAAACGCGTGCCGGCAGGCGCGTCACCGACCTCATGATACTTGCCCGTAAGGAAACCCGCCCCCAGCGGGCTGTAGGTGATGACGCCGATCTCTTCTTCGGCGCAGAAAGGCAACAATTCCTTTTCGATGTCGCGTACGGCAAGATTGTAATTCGGCTGAACCGAATCCATCCGCACCCAGCTATGCGCATCGGCAAGCCACAGCGCCTTGCACAGCTGCCATGCCAAGAAATTGCTGCAGCCCACGTAGCGCACCTTGCCTGATTTCACAAGGGTATCCAGTGCGGAAAGCGTTTCCTCGAGTGGCGTGTTAGGGTCCCAGGCGTGAAGCTGATATAAGTCAATATAGTCGGTATGGAGCCGCTGCAGGCTGGCCTCAGTCGCCTCGATAAGTCGATCACCCAAGGGCGGTCTGGCCTTGGTGGCGAGTACGATTTGGGCCCGCCGGCCGCTCTGCTTGAGCCATGCTCCCACGGTCGCCTCCGACTTGCCGTCGGCGTAGGCTTCCGCTGTGTCGAACAGGTTTATGCCGCGCTCAACCGCATAGTCCATGATGGTGAAGGACTGTTCCGGTGTGATCTCGCGGTCAAAGGTAACACACCCCAAACCGATGGCGCTGACATTCAGGTCGGTGCGCCCCAACTTGCGATAGTCCATCCGAAAGGCTACTCGTCGGCGAGTATTTGGATGGTCAAGGTCTCGACTTGACCCTGGTATTGATCACGTTGTGCCTTGAGCACATCACCAATCGAGATGATGCCGACGACCCGTTCGGATTCGACAATGGGCAAATGTCGTATTCGCTTTTCGATCATGGTATGAGCGACGGGCAGAAGGTCGTGGTGCGGCTGGCCGACGATGACCTTGGTGCTCATCACCTCGCTCACGGGCAACGTGAAGACATCTTCATCGACGGCGGCCCGGCGGACAACGTCGCGCTCTGAGATGATGCCAACACAACGGTCGCTCTCGTCTGTGACGACAAGGGCACCAACGTTGTATTCGGCTAGGAGCGCGAGCACTTCCCGAATCAGCTGCGTAGGCTTGACCGTCACGACATTGGAACCTTTGGTCGCCAAAATGTTGTCGACTTGCATATGCTCTCCTCTTGAACTGTGGTCCGTACGCAGAGGATACTCGCAAGGAGCCGATCCGTCAACGGAGAATTTCGGATCGCACATCTGATGCGGACGTTAATGGGGACATTAGGACGCAGATCAACGCTGATCGAACTGATTTACGCGGATCCCCCACTGCTGCGCGTGAGGTTGGCATGGTCTCGGGAGCACCTGAGACTACGGCTCGGAGGAGATACCCAAAGGTAGGAGAGCGACGGGTTGCTGCTGGCCTGCTATGTCGAAAATATGTGCGATTTGAGCGTCGTCAAAGGCGCCAACGACGGCGACGCCCAGGTGCAAAGCGGTGGCTTGCAGGCAGATGTTTTGCGCCGCGGCGCCGGCTTCGAATGCAACGAACTGGAGGCCGCGATCGCCGTACTTGGCGGTCGTGATGGAGGGATCGGCGGCAACGAGAATGACGGCGGCCGCGGATGCCATCCACTCCTGACTCATGGCGGCTTGGCTGATGTCGACCAGGCAGTTACTTTCGACGGTCTGCAGCAGGCGATGGCCGTTGGGCATGTAACGGTAGATGCCGGGGGGAACGTGGGCTACATTGGCGCAGGCGACGTGAAGGAAGAGCGGGTAGAGGCCACCGGCGGAGGGAACAGTGCGCCTGCCGTCGACAGACGTGATGCCGCAGCCGGCCCAGATGATGTTGGCTAGGGCGGGCAGGGGGAGCGGTTTTGGTGCGAAGGAGCGGGTGGAGCGGCGCGC
>JBJYXA010000516.1:0-3793 GCA_046259705.1 Caldilineaceae bacterium | reverse complement strand
GCCGCTGCGCGACCGCCGAGACGACATCTTGCCGCTGGCCCGGCTGACGCTCGCTGAAGCGGCGGTCCGGATGGAGCGCAAGATAACCGGCCTCGCTCCGAGCGCTGCCGATCAGCTCCTGCGCTACGACTGGCCGGGCAACGTGCGCGAGCTCGAGAACGCCATGGAGCGTGCCGTCGCGCTGGCGCGAGGGAGTCGCGTGGCTCTCGAGGATCTACCCGAGGAGGTCCGCCAGGCGTTCCCTAAACCGGTGGTCAACGGAACAGCAGTGCAGCCGCTCAGCGAAGTCGAGCGGGAGTATGTCCTCGCGGTGCTGGAGCTGAACGGCGGAAACCAGACGCGCACGGCCAAGCAGCTTGGCATCGGCTCGGCGACGCTCTACCGGAAGCTCAAGAAGTATGGACTCATCGGGCAGACTCCCGAAACGGAATGACACGACAAACGGATCTTGACCTGAGACAGCCCGTGGCGAACAAACCTACCGAAAAAGCACAGGGCATCTACGCCAGCGTGGATCGGAGCGAGCGCGGTGTTGCTGGCGAAGCGGTGGTGAGGTTGGTCATGGGAAAGCAGCAGTGATCCAGGGAGATGAGGCCAAAAGGTACACCCAACTGGTACACCCGGCCTCAAAACCGCTGGCGACGGAGCCGGCCGACCACTGGCGAGCAGGATCCGCGTGAGCCTCGCATGCTCAGAAAAACAAAAACCCCCGAGGCTTTAGTAGCCACGGGGGTACACCAAATCTTGGTGTTTCTTCGAGCGGGAGACGGGACTTGAACCCGCGACGTCGACCTTGGCAAGGTTGTAGACCCTCCCACAGTCATTGATTAATCCAAGCAATCCCAAACCACTAACCGTAACGAAAGGCAACTGAGCGTAACACTTCGTCACGCCCGATGTGGAACATCGGGTGGAACATAGCATCACGGTGGCTGTGCCTTCTCAGCAACGGTCAACAATCGTCGGCCACATTCTGGAACTTTTCGTCTCGACTTAGGCGCCAATTCCCGACCTTCCCTGGATCAGCAGCCCAATAGGTAATGGAAAACGGAGGATTGGCCGGAAAGCCGGTAGCGCGGTTTATCGCTTGGCCGAAGGTACATCGAGGACCGTTGGCCACAGGAAACGACTTAAGATTTGGGAGGGCTTGCTGGGTGATTCGGCCATCCATCCAGGTCATCCCGATGACTTTCACCCCTGAACGTTCTGTGCGCTGGAACTGTGCGGAGAGCATCGCCACACTGGTCATTTTTTTCGTTCCATAGACCACCTGTCCGGACCACGTTCCACAGTTGCGGGTGGTTAGCTTCGCCCGACTTGTTACACACGATACCCGTAGCTCCCTGAGCGCGATTCGCTCCTTGGGTGCGCCCAATCGACGGCGCATCTTTTTCAGCAACTGGTCGAGGTCATCACTGGGAGCTCCAACAGGAAACGCGGCAGGTTTCGGCGTAGGTTCTGCTATGGGTGGTGGAGGAGTTTCGCGACACGACACAAGCACACCGGCCAGCATCAGCATTTGCACAGTCGCGCTCAAGCCTAACCACGTCTGCACGATTACTGTGCTCCGTTTCACTGGGTACGTCCGCCAGCTGCTCTGACTTCAACGTGTGGAACCCTAACTTTCGGGCCTCGGATACCCCCTTTGTAGGGCGGACGTAGTCCGAAGTCTGTTATCCCCTTGGCACGGAAAAGCGCAACTATGGCATCGTGGCCGAGCCAATTGGCCCGAAACGCGGCCGTATGCCCAGCAGCGTTCGGTAGCGTCGGGTCAGCGCAGTGCTCAAGCAACAGCTTCGCAATCTCGCCCAAACCTTTGCTCGCGGCGTAGAAGAGGGCGCTGCAACCCAGTGGGTCTCGTCTATCAACGTCGGCACCCGCAGCAAGAAACTTACGTACGCAGGCCAAGTGGCCTTTCTCAGCGGCCGTGACCAGTGGTGGGTAGATGTGCCGCGCCTTTCCGCCGTTGACGGACGCTCCAGCTGAAAGGAGCGCGTCGATTACCGGCATGTGACACTGCTGTGCCGCCAAGGTCAGTGGCGGCGTTCCTCGTTGCACACCGTTTGCACCCGATGCTTTCGCTAACACTCGTGTGGCTTCGGCTTGGCGGGCAGTGATTGCACATCGAATTGGTTCATGCCATTGGCTGGCGCCACGTTGTAGCAGTGCCCGGATAATCCCTAGATGTCCACCGCGTGCTGCGATGCAAAGAAGATTGTTCTTCAACCCACTGAGGTCTTGGGCGTTGGGGTTGGCGCCCCGCTCTAGTAGCGCCTTTGTTCGAGGTTCGTCACCAGTTTGCACTGCATCGACGATTTCGCTGTCCGCTGGTTTGCAGCTGGCCAGAGCCAAGCACAAATAGATCCAAGTGATCGCCGCGCTCCGGTCATGGAGACAGGTTTTCATGCGTCACCACCAAAACAACTACGAAGAGCGGTCCATGGCCTTCTCAATCGAAGCCGATTCTGGCCTTGAATCCCCACTCTCATTATGAGTTCCAGCCGTAGCACGAACCAGAAATCTGGGCAATAGGCGCGACCGCCCACCCTATTAAAACCACTTGGGTATCTCGGTATAAGAATACTGAAGGTGGAGAGCCGCCTTTATCGTAGTCCCGTCGATCAAAAAGGAGTTGAGCTGATGAGTTTCAAGGACAAGTGCAGGCAGGTCTGGGTTTTGGTGGCCAACGACAAGGGCGTCCGCGACGGTGTTATCGCACTGGTGTCAGCAGCGGCAGCTATCGTGGTGCGTGTGTTGACCAAGGCCGATGCACCAGCATCACCGCCACCACCGTCCCGATGAGCGCGGTTCCCCGGCCGGACCAAGCGGCAGAGTACATAAATCACCTCTGGTGCTCGCCCAATACTCGGTCGGCCGGGGGGCTTCAACGCACGGCGGATAGCTAACTGGGATGTTGATGATTCCGAGCTCGCAACACAGGTCGGCCGACTTCTCGTCGCCAGCGGCTGTCGGGCCATGAATGGCGCAAGTAGGTCAAACTGGCGCAATCGCGGCAAAGCAACGAAGCCCTGACGACAAAAAGATGCCTTCGTCGCGTGCGGCACCGAGGGCACGCGAGCCAGTGTCGCGTGCCAAACGTGGCCTGGTCAGTGAGCAGGTCCACGGGGCCGCGATGTCGTTGATCACCGGCCTTCACCAGCAGGTTCACTTGCCCCGACTTTGACAGAGCCGGCCACGAGGCCAGACAGCGGAGTTGGGCGACGCTGACTCGCGGCGTGTCCTCCAAGATTCTCATTCTGGCTCGCGCCCGCCCCAATCAACTGCGCCAGCGTTGACCTGCTGGGCGTTGACGGCCACCTGGTTGCCGGCTGCGACCACGTTCAGATTCGTCGCCACCGGACGGCTGAGGCGGTGCAGGAGCTCCACGCTGCGCCTCGCGTCCGAGGCCGCTTCGCGTTGGAGGCGGCTGATTTTGCCGATGAGGTCCATCGTGGCCGCGCTGTCGATGCTGTCCCCCAGCTTGGAAAAGAGCATCTCCACCAGATTCTCGGCTCTCGTACCCAGGTTGCGGGCCTGGCGGTCGGCCGTCAGGGCATGGGTGGCAACGAGAGCTTGGAGGTCTTCAGGACGGAGAGCGGCCTTCCCCTTGGCCACCAGCGCCAGACGGTCCCTGGGCGTTTCAACGAGCGCAGTGTTCTCCGTGGCCGCCACCGGGGTCGGTGTACCGACGTTGGTCTTGGCGACCGCGTTGGTCGCCTTGGGGCGTTTGCGCGGTGTCACCGATAGGCATTTTGAGCTGCGTTTTGCCCCCCGGGCGTGAGTATCAGGGAGG
>JBJYXA010000515.1:0-2532 GCA_046259705.1 Caldilineaceae bacterium | reverse complement strand
CTGCTCTTTGAGATGTTGAACCTGGAGGGCGCACAGGCTGGCCTGAGCTGGAGTACCATTCTTCACAAGCGTGACAACTACAATGTGGCGTTCGATCATTTCGACGCAGCCACGATCGTCGACTACGACGAGGACAAAGTCGCAGAGTTGTTGAACAACCCTGGTATCGTGCGCAATCGCCTAAAAGTGCAAGCGGTGATCAAAAACGCCAGGGCGTTCCTGGATGTGCAAGAGGAGTACGGAAGCTTTGACCGCTATATCTGGGAGTTTGTGGGCGGCGAACCGCTCATAAATGCCCGGCTTTCCATGGCGGACATTCCGGCACAAACCGAAGAATCAGTGGCCATGAGCAAGGCTCTCAAGAAACGCGGGTTCACATTCGTCGGTCCCACAATTTGCTATGCCTTTATGCAGGCAGTGGGCATGGTCGACGACCACACTGTCGACTGTTTTCGTCACACGCGCAATCGGTAACTACGTCTTGTAAAATCGCGTTTGGGGTCAGCGATTGTCGCCATCGCCCTGAATCTGCCCTCGTTCTAAGCGCGAGAACAGCTTGGAGATGTTCGCCTCCGCAACTTCCTCCAAACTAAGACCCAGGTCCGTGCATATCTGTGTGAGATACCATAGCACATCGCCAAGCTCGGCCTTGAGCGCCTCGCGGTCCTCGTCACTGATCACGCCGTCTTTGTCGCGAAAGATCTTCTTGACCTTGCCGGCTACCTCGCCGGCTTCATTGGTCAGTCCGAGCGTCGGGTAGACGATGGGGTGGTCCGTATGGATGCGACTCCAGGTCTTGCGCGATTCTTCCTGGTATTTCTGGAACTTGTCGATGTTCATGATGGAAGGCTCAAGATACGACGGCGTCGATGGAAGCCGCTACTGCCGCGCGACTACCTCCGTGACACGACGGGTGGCTGCGGTGACAAACCCATGTCTTGCAGAATACCCGCTAGACCGAAATTGGCGGTCACAGCAATGGCTGCCGGCGTGAGAAAGAGCGCCACGATGGGAATGATGCTCAGACCCATGAGTACGGCGATAAAGAGCAGTAATAAGAACGTGTAAAGTGGATGCTGGAGGGTTAAGATGGCCGCATTACGTAGTACCAGTTTGAGATCCGGCTCGTCTTGTTGCCAGAACAGCGGAAATACGAAGAGGCCCACCATCACGGAGACGACAAAGAGCCACAGGAATAGCACTCCGACTATCCATATCCAGCCTTCCATTTTGAAATAGAACCAGATGTTGACGCCGATGAGTACGGGAACACCGACACGGAGCAGGTAGAGCAGCCATCCGCTGCCGAAATGTGACTTGGCGCCCTCGAAGAAGAAGCTGGACTCAACTCGCTGGTAGTTAGCCATTCGGTTGGCGACGCGATGCAGTCCGACAGTGACGGGAGCGGCCGTGACAATGAGTACGGTCCCTACCCACCACAGAATGCTTAACCAGACGCACAGAAACAGTTCCTCGTAGACGGCTTTTATAGCGCGTCCCATGATCGTAAAAGCTTTCATCTAGTACCTTGCGCCAATTTAGATGTATACGGATGCCGAATCGACACTGTATGTGTTCAATTATGCGTTGTAGATGCTTGCTGCGACTGCAACCTGTAACGCAATACCATGATCGTGACTTGAGGTAGCGTGCCAGCGCCGCCGCCCTTACCGGTGCAGGTTCTCCGTGAAGGCGCGTGCCTTGCCTTTGCCCTGCGCTGCCACTATAATCTGGGGATATTCGTTTGACCATAAACGCAGGCGGCGGTTGCGCCCACCGGCCCTTATTGCCATTTGTTAGCCTGTTGAGCTACTGTCTGCCGAAGTCGAATATCCTACCTGTCAGAGAGTACTGCGAACTTACTATGACGACTTCTCCAAAGAAGATACTGGTCGGCGTGGCCTGGCCATATGCTAACGGTGAGAAACATATCGGTCAAATCGCGGGGGCTTATCTGCCGCCCGATATTTTTGCGCGTTATCAGCGCATGCGTGGGAATGACGTGCTCATGGTCAGTGGTTCCGACATGCATGGCACGCCGGTTACCCTGAAGGCCGAGGCCGAGGGTAGCACACCGCTGGAGATCGCGAACAAGTACCATGAGATGTTTGTCGACGGATGCGTTGATATGGGGCTTGCATTCGATCTGTATTCTCATACGGACACGCAGAACCACTGGGATGTCACCCAGGACATGTTTCTTACGCATCTAGCAACAGGTTACATCTATAAAGACACGCAGCAGCAGCTTTATGACCCGCAGGCCGGTCGATTCTTGGCTGATCGGTACGTGGAGGGTACCTGCCCGTTTTGCGGTTACGAAGACGCACGCGGGGATCAATGCGACAATTGCGGGCGCCTTTACGACGCGCTGGAACTGCGCAATCCGCGCTCGAAACTAACGGGTAACACAGAGTTGGAGGTGCGCGAAACCGAGCATTTCTTCCTCGACATGGGCAAAATGAACGACCCGCTCTTGGAGTGGATCAGCGAAGGCAAAGAACACTGGCGGCCGAATGTCCTCAATTTCAC
>JBJYXA010000514.1:0-7178 GCA_046259705.1 Caldilineaceae bacterium | reverse complement strand
GCCGAGGCGTAAGCCTCTTGTAGCGCAGCTCCATATATCGGCTGAGCCGGAAAAATATTTTCTTGCCCAATAACTTCGAGCAGGCCGGTGCGTTCCAATTGTAGGGCGACATGTTCGTCAACACCTGCCAACATCAGCAGGTTGTCCTGCGCGTGCAACTCATCAGCATACCGGTCCAGAAACCCGATGAAGGTGCTTCCCACCTCATCGCGATCGCGAAGGCCAACGATGGCAACCGCGTTGTGTGCATCGCCCACGTCAGGTAAGGCCTCCTCGAATTCAACCGCACCGGCAAAGAAAAGACTCCCTACAGGTTGAAGCATCACGATTTCATTGCTTGTCAGCGTCTCTGGCGCTTCGGTTTCGGTGAAGGTTCCGTCTTCTCCAATGAGAATGCGCTCTATACGCACAGACTCGGCCGACGTGTATACATACAGCAGTAAGTGCAGCGCTACGCCTGTGGCCACTGCGTACTGGATGGGCAAGAACAAGGTTGCCAACAGCGTCAACAGCATGATGGAGCGCGAGGCAAGGCCCGTACGCCAGACTACTTGCAGTCTCGGCACCTTGATCATGCTTATGCCAACCATTACGAGCAAGCCCGCCAGTGCCGCCATGGGTAAACGTTCGATCAGCGGTGCAAAGAGTAGCACTAACACGGCGCCAAACAGCCCGGTGAAAATGTTAGCCCACCTCGTGCGGCCGCCAACACTTCGAATCAGTGTGGTTCCGGAAAGCGATCCACCAACCGGTATGCCCGCCACAAATCCGGTGGCGATGTTCGCGATCCCCTGTCCGCGAAAATCAACCGATGGATTGGGGTACTCTCCGTCCGGATTCGGCACACTCTGGCTGACACCAGCAGCCTGAACCAGCGCGATCACCGAGATCGCCAGGCCGGGCGCCAATAACCCAACCACTATGGATAAATTAGGGATCTGTGGCACGGGAAGCGAGCGCGTGATATTCGTGATGTCGCCAACTAGCGGTACGGAGGTCATTCCGAGGACCGCAACTGAAATCGTTGCCAGCCCTAGTCCGATAATATAGCTATACCTACTATACCTGGTTCGTTCTACCAAGAAGATGGCGGCCATTGTCAACAGGCCTATCACGACCGTCGCCCCATCGACCCTGCCTGGGTGAAGCACTGTATCGACCGCACGGAATACCTTGTTGCCTGCCTCACTGGCATAGCCTGTGAGATCGCCAACCTGGCCCAAGATGGTGAGGATCCCGATGCCAGTCAGAAAGCCCGTCATAACCGCGTTGGAAATGTATCTGACAAAAGTGCCAAGGTTCAGCAGTCCGAAGACAAGCTGAAAGACGCCCACCAGAATGCCCAGCACGACCAGATGCTGCAGTTGCTGTTCGCTACTCATACCCCAAAGCGATTCGCCGGTAGCGATGGCCGTGGCACTCGTGCTGTCCACATTCATTATCACGGAGCTGGTGAATAAGGCGGCTGTGGTCGTACCCACGATCATCGAATAGAGGCCAAACACGGGATTGACGCCGGCCAACACTCCGTTTGCCAATGCCCCCGGCACGGATATAACCGCCATCACAAAGCCGGATAGGAGATCGCTGGCTATGACCTTGCGCGGGACGCGCAGGCTTTTCGCGCTGGACAATTCAGCCATCAGAGGACCCCGTCATTATGGTCAATTCGGTACAGTTGCGCAGTTGGCTGTCCGCGAGCCACTAGATGTGTAGGTACGGTCGCTGCTGGATCACAAGCTGATCTACATTGCGATAGAAGATCAACAACCAGACGCTGGCCATTACGAATGCAGACATTTCCAGACCGGTCAAGCTGTAGACTCCCATCACCATGAGTACTACAGCGACGACCATCATCGCCACCGATACGTAGGAGTAGATGTAGAAAACGCGCGAGAACGTCTTGATCATCCATGGCATGAAAAGCATCATCAGACCGAGTACTACGCCCATGCCGGTAGCAGACGCGTCATGAACAACATTGAATATAGGCGCCATTCCAAAACGCACGAGACCTACCATCGAAAGCAATACAGCCGACAGAACGATACCCCAATGCAATAGGCTACGCGTTCTCTGCGTGATAATGCCATCTTCAAGAAGAATGTTGAGATACTCCTTGAAATAGAAACTCCATATGATGATCAGGAGCCCGGTGAACGGCAGGCCGATGTCAAACAGAAACTTCGAGTTGGATTCGGTCATGCCAAGGTAACTGAAGGAAGCCTGATACCATAGCGGATTCTCGTGCATTGCCCCTGAGATCAAGAGAGTGGCAAACAAGTAGAATACCGCTATGTAGATCAGGTTCGAATTGCGCATGCGCATGACCCATGAGACCAGGATATAGGCTAGCACTGCCATCGTCGACGCCAAGCGCAGAGAAGCAGACAGCCTGCTGAGTTCAAGCCCTTCGAACGAGCGCGTGATCATTTCAAAAAAGGCGCCAGTTACGAGAGCAAGAAACAGCGTAATCGCAATGGTTACAGGTATTACGAACCACGTATACTTGTTACGCATCGCATCGGGCAGCGACCGATTGCGGAACTCAGTAGATCGGACGTAAGCATATGGGGTGAGGATTAGAGAGATCAGGATGCTGGCGATCAGGCCTTGAAAGCCAACGGAGCCCCTGTCGGGCACAATGGGAACGCTCTCACGACCAGCATTTACGATGAAGAAGACGACAAACATGATGACGCCCGCCGCGATTAGTGACCACAACGCAGTACGTTCTACGCCACGCGAGTATGCCGCTACGGCCTTCAGGCTATCATATGTCGGCCCAAATTTGTCTTGGCTGGTACTGTCGGCTGTTAATTCGGCCATCGTCGCCTCCTTGTACAACGTGCTTTGCACTCGAAATGCAGTCTATCATCCCGTAGGACTGGCTGAGAGTAGCGATCCCTCCACGTGCGACCACAAGCGAAGCGCTGCCGCGATCGCGTCGCAAGTTTCCGTTATGTTGCACAACACACCTACCCCCGCATAGCTGTGCGGGAGTAGGTGCTCTTTATTCAGAATTCGAGCAGGCACAACGGCACCTGTCCGGCTACTTGCGCTATAGTCGTATATTGCGCTTATAGCGCGTTTTTGTCAGTGCTGCAGCCCCCAAGGCCGATACATCATCATCCGCGCTGCAGGCCGCCTGGCACTAGTATATTTAGCGGCCCAAGCTGCGCAAGCGGAAAGCGCCGAAGATGCTGACTACGCCGCCCACGATCATGAAAATCGCCATTACGAAGACGTAGGCAATAGTCGCCGAACCCAGGTTGAAGAGGATCCAAATGCCCAACAATAGCATGATCGCTCCCCACACGATCATCCAGAATTCGCCTTCGATCTCCTTGCGCATCATGATGGCGCCGATGATGTTGAAGACACCTCCCAGCGCTGCGCCCAACCCGAGTAACAAGGTCAAGGTGGTAGGAATCACCACTGCGCCCAAGACGGGCTGCACAATCAGAATTAGACCAACGATGATTCCTAGGATGCCGCCCAACAACCCCCAGAACCAGTGACGGTTGCCGTTCTTGCCGGTGAAAGCGCCAATGACATCTAGGACGCCACCCACAAGCCAGAAAATGCCCAACACCCACGCAATTGCGATAAGTGTCGTTGCGGGGTTGATTAGGAGCAGCACGCCAAGCAGAATTGTGGCAATGCCCTGCACCAGGAGTATCCACCAATTCTTGCTAACCTGTTGCTTCACCATATTCACCGAAGCTGCTGCATCTACTGTCATCTGCACTCCTCCATGGTAACCTCTAGAATCGGACTTTCACCTATCGAGATTGGTATCTGCCAATACCTATAGTAAGAGTATCCTACCGCTACCGATAACGGAATCAACGCAATACACCGGTGCGGCAGACGCACTCTCTACCTACCAAGACGGCGTTTCGAACAATTGTGAACGCTCAAAACGGCTGTGCCCGACTGCTGCCGTTATCATACCCAATCCATTGCGTTCAACTATCTCGCTCGTCCGTTACAATTTGTGGCAGACGTCGTGCCACAGCCAATGCCTAAGCCGTATTCTCCATCAGATCTTCGACTGATTATTATCCCCATTGCCAGGGCTCGCTGATGCGTCCATGCTCATGTCAGTCGCTTCCTGCGTTTCACGCGCATCGTTCGCTTGTGAGGCCTCGTCCACAGGCATGGAGCCGGCAGTTATGGAATCATAGACCGTTTCTGATTTTTGCGCTGCACGCTGCTGCCGGTAGCGGCTGTAGAAAGACAAAGCGATCAGCAGAAGGCCGCCGACGATGGCTGTCCAGGCCAGGATAACTGTAACCTGTTCAACATCCTGAGAACCGGCATAGAGCACGTAGATGAGCAGCACACCGAACAGTGTGAAAAATACGCCGTCGATAATAGACGACACTGTGCGTCGTGTGCTCGACGTGACGGTGGCCCAGATTCCGAGAACACCGTACACCAGGCTGCCGAGACCGAAAGTGATCAGTCCAGATTCCGTGCCAAGATATTCCAAGAAGAAGAGCAACAGAACGATACCACCGGCGAAAATGCCGATTCCAGCCCGCGCCGCTAGTAACGCATCGCTGCTCTCGGGAACCCTGCCTTGCATGATCGCCCATATCTGCAGGATGCCGGCAACGACGAGCGCTGCGGCCAGCAGCAGCGCTACATTGACCACAGCCTGGCGCGGGTTGATCAAGATCAAGATACCGATCACGGCGAGCGCGATTCCCTCGATAAGCACAATCCACCACGCAAGCCCCGCTCGCCAGGGCGCGAGTCCCTTTGCTGTATCCAGTGACTCCTGTTTCACACTATCCGTAAACGATTGGTTATCTTGTGCTGCCATGGTTCCCTATCCCTTTCGTTGAATGTCCGCGATGCCACCCGCATATGCGAAGCGTCGGCACACCAACGCTTTCTCGCTTAGGTGCCTCAACCGTTCCCAACGAAGTACGCCCCAAAGATGAGTGGCGTCCCTACCTCGCACCCTGACTTCTTAGCCAGGACTTGGCTAAGCTCATGCATTTCGACCACGTTCATCGGTTCGATCGCTGTTGTCGGATGCAGCATCTCACGCCGCGATATGACTGCTGTCCCATTGCCCACGGCTATGCTAAGTTTATCATATTCACGACGTGTGGAACCATTGGGCGCGGACCGCCACTGCACCTGGAAATAGCGTCATAGCGCAGTGATCTCTGGGTAGTCTCGGCGCAAGCTACCACCCTGTAGGAGGACGAACATGCCTCAAACTGATCTGATCCCCTGGCTGACGGAGCGATCGATGCTGGCGCAGGCGAACCGTGCAGCGCGAAACTACGCAGGCAGTGGTCGCATGTGGCGAAATCCGTACGCCGCTGCCCGTCCACGCGACGCGGCGTCGCGCGCATCTGTTTGGTTTTCGGCATATCCGGCGTCCGTGGTCACAAAACCTGGTGAGTCTGTATTGGCGACACTGGGCGATCCTGCCCTGTGGAAGGCATTTGCCGGCATCGGAATTCAAGCTTTGCATACGGGCCCCATGAAACAGGCCGGCGGACTGCAGGGCCGGACATTCACCCCCACCACCGACGGCCACTTTGACCGCATTGGCCTAGACATTGACCCAGTATTCGGCACGGCACAACAATACAGCGCGATGTGCCGGCACGCGGCGGAGCATGGCGCAACCGTAATCGACGATATTGTGCCGGGCCATACGGGTAAAGGACCCGACTTCCGGCTGGCCGAAATGGCTGTCGCTGACTACCCGGGCATCTACCACATGGTGGCTATCGATGAGGTCGACTGGGAACTCCTGCCCGACATTCCAGATGGAAAAGACTCGATCAACTTGACGGCCAAAGTTGTCGATGCTCTTCACGAGCGCGGCTACATCGTGGGCCGCCTCTCTCGGGTGATCTTCTACGAGCCGGGCGTCAAAGAGACCAATTGGAGCGCCACGAGACCAGTGAAAGGTGAGGACGGAGTCGTCCGGCGTTGGGTCTACCTGCACTATTTCAAGGAAGGGCAGCCATCTCTCAACTGGCTCGACCCCTCCTT
This sequence comes from Caldilineaceae bacterium, assembly GCA_046259705.1. Taxonomy (GTDB): domain Bacteria; phylum Chloroflexota; class Anaerolineae; order Caldilineales; family Caldilineaceae; genus JASGTU01. Next base: position 1,145 of record JBJYXA010000514.1, on the reverse strand, counting down.
CGCAGGCCCTCGCATGGTGATGGGAGACGCTCTCCATTCCCTGGACACACTGGGCGCCGGTATGTTGCGTTTGGATGCCAATGGTTTCCTCGGCGTGGAAGCCCGTCCGGACGGTCCCGCATGGTCCGAAGGCCACCCGCTTTCGCTCACAGCGAACCAGTTGATAGCCGGCCTGGTGCGCAAGGCAGGCGGATTCACCTTCCAGGAACTAAATCTCACCGTCGACGACATTGCGATCATGTCCAATGGCGGTGCGGACCTCTCCTACGACTTCATTACTCGCCCCGCCTATCATCATGCACTCGTCACAGGCGACACTGGGTTCCTACGTCTCATGATACGCACCATGCGCGACTATGAAATCGATCCTGCCTCACTGATCCATGCGCTGCAGAACCACGACGAATTGACATTGGAGCTGGTCCATTTTTGGACGCTACACAAGGATGATATGTATCACTATCAGGGGCGACAGATACGGGGCGCCGACCTGCGCGAGCAGGTTCGTAGCGTGATGTACGAACGGTTGACCGGTATGCGGGCTCCCTATAACCTGCGATTCGTCACAAATGGCGTTGCGAGCACGACCGTCAGCGTCGTCGCGGCCGCGCTCGGCATACACGACGTCTGGCAGATGTCACCGCTAGAAAAGGAGCAGGTTTTGAACGCGCATTTGCTCCTTGCCATGTTCAACGCGCTCCAGCCGGGTGTGTTCAGCCTGTCTGGCTGGGACCTTGTGGGCGCACTGCCGTTGCCGCGTGCAACTGTGGAAGAGCTGATGGGCGACGGAGATACGCGCTGGATCAATCGCGGCGCCTATGATCTGATGGGCGTCAATCCCAGTGCCACGACGTCGTCCGCCGGGTTGCCGCGCGCCCAATCCCTCTACGGTTCGCTCCCCGAGCAGCTTTCACAACCAGATTCCTTCGCCGCACGACTGCGCGCGTTGCTCACCATGCGCGCCCAGACACAACTTTTTGCGGCACGTCAGGCTGTTGTGCCGGAAGTACAAAGCAAGGGATTGCTGATCATGGTCCACGAATTGCCGGACGAGTTGGGCATGCAGATTACTGCGCTCAACTTTGGCGGTGAGCCCATAGAGGAAAGGGTTCGCCTAGAAGGGATTGGTCCCGGCGAGACGACGA
>JBJYXA010000513.1:0-2384 GCA_046259705.1 Caldilineaceae bacterium | reverse complement strand
CACTAGCGACGTGACTAGCATTCTAGAAAGATGTTTCGTCGTACTCATGGCTTCGTGCTCCTAACTCTGTTTCTGCGTGGTCGATAGTCCGGCAGTGCCGGTAGGAGTGAGTATGAAGAGGCGCATCGATAAGCGAAGCGAAGTGCTTAACGAAACTTTTGTGAACTGTTCACGATTCGACGCGCATGCCAATGGACCTCTGCCTCGGTCCTCGCCATCTAGGCGAGCGCTGACAGATTGGCTGACACGTGAAACGAATACCCATATTGAAGAAATCGAAAGCCAATCTAGGCGACTCCAGGTTCGGGGCAAAATAGAAACCTGGACTTAAGGGGTCGGAAGACAGGTGTTCCGTCGTATCTCCAAACGGCCTGCATTTATTACGGAGCGCGCGTTGCATGCATGCTGGTATGCGTTCCCATAAAAAAAAGAACGAGGGCGACACCACTGAGTGGATCTGCCCTCGTTCTTTTCTCGATGCGATTGCGGCATCTATGGCCGCGGATTACTGCACAATGTGGTCGGCTTGCAGGGCGAGATCAAATTCCATGTAGACTTCGTTTCCGTAGATGGTTCCGCCCAGGGACCCGTCAAACGCATCGTAGAAGAAAGGCGTGATTATAAGAGATCCGCGCACGTAACCGTTGTTCGACCCGTTGGGGAGCTCAGCGTATACATCGTAGCTATCGAACGCCCCCTCGTGTATAAGCACCGGACCGGACTCGAAGTCGCCGGCAAGCGCTTGAACTGGAACGATTTGCCACTCACCAGAGAAAGTCTGTTGTACACGGAAGTGAGCCACAACAAATTTATACTCATCCAGCTTCGCGGAAACAACCAGATTAGCTGCGCTGCCGTTGGCGAAGGCGTAAGCACTACCCAGGTGAACATTCCCAGAAGAGTCGGGGAAACCGGGAAACGTCACGTCTGAATAGACGTTCGGAGACACGGCGGGATCCACTGCGCCGTTGCCATTTTCATCATAATACGCACCCGCTAACCCAACCTGAACGTTGCCTGTGTATACCGGCACGACGCCGTCGTCAGGATGAGGAAAGAAGCTCACGGTGGCTGAATTGCTAACGGGGTCATACGTCGGCGGATTTTGTTCGACAACCTCGACGATGTATTCGAATTTTTCGGTTACCTCGTCGCCATCCATCAGGGCCCAGGTCTCGAAATGGTAGACACCTGCGGGAGTGTAGTCGAAGGTCTCAACACTCAGGGTGAAGGCATGTTCCGAAGACTGTACGATGGGGCCGGTAGAGCTTACCGGCTTCAGGTTATCGTTTTCTGCGGAGGCGGGGTAGGCAAGAAACATCATCGAATGCTCACCATGAACATCAACCTCAAAGACCGCGGTCTCACCGGCGACGACTGTCTGATAGTCCGCGTCGAACGAAAGCTGGACACCGTAGTTAATTGGATTCGGTTCGCCGCCTCCGACGATTGGGCCATCGAGGGCGCTATAATTACTGCCGGCGGAAGGAGCGCGTGCGAATGCTGTAACAGGCACGTTTTCGTTTCGGACAATGTTCTGGCGGGGCTTCAAGGCATTAGACGTGTTGTTCGTTAGCGCCGGATTCTTGACGCGTGCAGACGGGGAGACGATGGGCTCGCGTTTGATCGGCGCTAGCTCACCCCGGTTGAAGCTCAAGGCCGACGCGCTTTCGGCGCTGGTGATCACTGCGGCGATGGCGGCGGCGGTTAGGGTGCGGTGAAAACGGTTCATGGTCTGCCTCCTGTGCGGGATTGATCGCTGTTCTGCGGCGGTGACATCCCGTCGCGTTGGAGACCATGATCCGGATCGGGCGGGGCTCACGCGGTGTCGTGGTTACGCCCGGTTTGTGACATGTTCACATTTTTCATCACGAGTCGATTGGCCTCCCCCGTTTAACGGCGGGTTCCCGCTGTTACAAAACCGTTTGTTAGTTGTAACGCATCGACTATGATCACCCTGTAACTTGTTACGGGAGGCAGGTAGCAAGCAAGGTGGAAATCCGTCGGATCTGACCGACGGGGCCACTCGGGGCTACCTGGTCCCCGGGGTCGACTCGAACGCGCCCACCGAGGTGCACGGCGACCTGGGCGATCGCGTCCGTCAGGACGAGCAGGCTTCGGGTGGCGTGGTCGAGATCACCGGCCGCCACATCGCCATGGGCGCGGCGGTGTTGGTCCTGCTGCTCTTCGCTGGCGTCTCGGTGGTTGGAACCGGGCTGTTCTTCGCAACCTGGGACTTCGGGGGCGGCGAGACGGCGAGCATCGGTGCCGACGGTGCATCGGGTGACGGCGTCGTCACCGTCGAGTCCGATCCGGCGCGGGAGCCCGATGTCGCGGCCGACCTGAAGGCGGTCTGAATCTGCCGGCGTGAAACTGGCCTTTCT
>JBJYXA010000512.1:1842-3903 GCA_046259705.1 Caldilineaceae bacterium | reverse complement strand
GTAAGATTACGTGTGTATATGGAATGACTCCAATCAATCAGGTAGAATACTGGACCTGAAACAAAAAGGAGCAAGCCATGACACAGAAGAAGAGTCGCAAAGAACCAGTCCACCTACCGAGTGCAGAAGAGATCCAGAACGAGCTGGCCCAAGTCGAGTCAATCGATGATTTCTTCGGCAAGGAAGGCATTTTCAGCAAACTCTTTGCCCGAACCATGGAAGAGATGCTAGAAGCCGAACTGACCGAACATCTCGGCTACGAGAAGTACGAAGCACACGGACGCAACAGCGGCAATAACCGCAATGGTAAGCGCAAGACCACGCTGCAGACGTCGGCCGGCGAGCAGAAGATCCAGGTTCCTCGAGACCGCAACGGCGAATTCCGGTCACCGCTACTGGAGCAGAGACGCAGCAACGAGTTGGAGCGAAAGATCACGGCGCTCTACGCCAAAGGGACGACGACACGGGACATCCAGGAGACGATTGCCGACATCTACGGAGTTGAAGTCACAGCGGCGACCATCAGCGCCATCACCGATAAGGTCTGGCCGCTGGTGGAAGAATGGCAGAATCGTCCCTTGGCCGCCGTCTATGCCATCGTCTTTCTCGATGCACTCCACGTCAAGTTGCGGCGGGAGGGCAAGATCGAGAATGTGGCTGTCTACATCGTCCTGGCCGTAGATACGGATGGGCACAAAGATGTGCTGGGTATGTGGGTCGGCGAGGGCGGCGAAGGCGCCAACTTCTGGCTCAGTGTGTTGAGCGACCTACAGAGCCGAGGTGTGGAAGACATCCTCATCTCCTGTGTGGATGGGCTCAATGGGTTCTCTGAGGCAATCGATGCCGTCTTTCCGGAGACCATTGTCCAGCGGTGCATTATCCACCAGATTCGCCACACCTTGCGCTACGTGACCTGGTCGGACCAGAAAGAGTTCATGCAGGATCTCAGGCCGGTCTATCAGGCCAAGACTCGAGAGGAAGGTGAAACCAACCTGCTCAAACTGGCCGAAAAATGGGGTGACAGATATCCGGCGGCTATTCGTTCCTGGGAGAACAACTGGACGGAGCTTTCAACCTTCTTCGATTTTCCGGCCCAGATTCGCCGGCTGATCTACACCAACAATGCGATTGAAGGTTACCATCGCCAATTGCGCAAGGTGACCAAGAACAAGGGCGTCTTCCCTACGGCCAAATCAGTGCGCAAGCTGCTCTATCTGGCCCAGATGAACATCCAGAAAAAGTGGTCAATGCCCATTCCCAACTGGGCCAAAATTCGCAACCAGTTGGCCATCCGGTTCGAAGGAAGATTCCCGCTCTGACCAGACAGGGGGACATCCGATGAGGTTCGGGATTGACCCGCAAACCTTGACAGCGACCGAAAATGTGCCTCTTCCCTGCGGGCGACGGATGACCGAACGGAGGGGGCAGGCAGCAATCCCGTCGCTTTCTCCAGCTTGGCACATTTGCGGCCCCCGTCAAGGTCAAGCCCTACGGGTTGCTACCAAAAGGGGGCTCGGGATTCGGTCACAGAGGGAACGTCTTCTTTCTGCAGTCATTCCAGATACACACGTTATTTGACAGACCCTGATGGGGATTGGGAAAATCTATGCAGAGGCAGGCCCAATATCCAGAATGCGTAGAAGGCGGTCTTGGACGTCATCAGGAACATCCTGCTCCGGCAGCTCGCGGTAGAGCAATACGGTCTTGTTGAGCGTGTCGACAACTACACGACAATTGTCGCAGCCTTCCAAGTGCTGTTCGATCTCCGCGCAGAGCGCGGCTTCGGCTGTACCATCAATATAGTCCGAAAGAGCGCCGAGTAGTTCTGCACAGCCCGTGTGTTCGTCATGGTCGGCCATCGGCTTCTACCTCCATCGCGTTATCCAGATATCCCGCTGAGAGGAGTTCGCGCAATTTCATCCGGGCTCGATGTAGACGCACCTTCACTGTTCCCTCAGAGATGCCAAGCACTTCAGCCGTCTCCGCGGTGGAAAGTCCTTCCAACTCGCGCCAGATAAATACAAGTCGTTGAGTGTCGGGCAGAGCCACAATCGCCTTCTC
>JBJYXA010000512.1:0-1832 GCA_046259705.1 Caldilineaceae bacterium | reverse complement strand
TCTCCATTACCTCGCGCAGTTCCTTGTCCAGCAGAACATCGTCCGGCTGATAGGACCAGTCCACGAAATAGCGCGGCTCCTCAAACTCATCGTCGTCACCGTTATCCAATGGGGTGCTATCCGGCGCATTGGCTGCCCGCCGTCGTTGCATCAAACAAGTATTGGACGCGATGCGGTACAGCCACGTGGACAATTGCGAACGACCCTCGAACTTAGGCAACGCCTTGATGGCGCTCAAAAAGGTTTCCTGAAGCGTCTCTTCGGCATCGTGCGCATTGCCGCACATACGCAATGCAACATTGTAGACAGTGCGCTGGTGGTTTTCAACTATCGCGGCCAGCGCAGCGGCGTCGCCTTGTTGTGCACGTGAGATAAGGTGAGATTCATCTGTCATGTCAGATAGGCGAGACCTGTCTATGTATTGCTCCACAGCATGCCGACAGTGCCGGTTTCTTGGGCCAACTTGCGAGCTTCGGTCCGCGCTTCGCTGGCCCTGGCGCGCATCCGAACCGTGTCATCTAGTCCAAGCGCTGTCAAGACGTCCTCGTCCGTGCAGCTCGCGAATTCCCAGAATGTACCGATACCTGCGGCGTACAGCATTGTCTGGTAACGCGGGCCAATGCCTGGCAGCCGCATCAGGTCTTGTGGAGCGTCGAGTTCTCCTGGCGTGACACCGGCCGAGTGCGCGCTTCGGATGGCCGCCTCTTTGACCTGCGTCGTAACAGACTCGACAGCGTCCATCTCCGGCGCCCGACTGGGTGTATCTATGTCTGCGGGTCGCCCAGTCTGGGAATCCGCTCGTCCAGCGGCACTCGAGCCCGCCGAGTCAATCGTCGGTGGGCCACTCCGCATTGCGTGGCCTTGCACGCTACGCGGCGACGAAGTTGCTGTCGATTTATCCTCTGACACTGACTTGGCCAGGGCAAGAGAGGCAAGTTCAACTCGCGTCGCGTCCAATTCCGTCATAGCTTTGGCCGCCCGCGCATCACTTTCTTCCAGCGCGGCCGCAACGGCGGCCTTCTCTTCCTCTGCCTCCAAGATCTGTGCGCGCAATGATTCGACCAGGGCCTCTGATTGTCGAACCGCTTCTTCTCGTCGCTTGAGCGTGGCCGCTGCAGCCACCGTAGCGGAAGTCAGGGCGCTGACTTCCTCCGTACGCTCATCCAATCTCGCCTGCATTGTGGAAACCTTGTCGGCCAATTTATCCCGGTCCTGCCGCAACTCATCCATTGCCGTCGTCAGGCTCTCCATCTCTGAGCCGGCGTCGACGAGTTTTGCGTGCATCTCCGAGGCGGACTGTGTTTCCTCATCGAGCTGCCCTTCCAGTTCGCCGACGCGCGCGAGGGCCTGAGCAATTTCTGCGGTCAAGCGCTGATACTCTTCCGCATCGATAACCAAATCGGACGTTGGCGTCTGACTGCCCGGCGGAGCAGAGAAAAGCTGTTCGGCTCCGGCCTGTAAGGAAGTCAGTTGATGCTCCAACTCGACGTTATGCGCAACGGCCGTGCTCAATTGCGCTCGTAGTTCGGCAACCTCCGGTTCGAGATTGAACGCGTCATCATGGAGCGACAGATCACCCGTACCCCCGCCAGTCTCCTGCTCAGAGAGCATGGCACGAAGCGCCTGATTCTCCTGTTCGCGCTTCTCGAACTCCACTGCGAGTTCAGCGCCTATGGCCGACAATGCGGTTACGCTGTCGTTGAGTTCGGCGACACGTCGGTGGGCCACTGCCAGGGCGGTATCATCGACTTCCGAATTGGCGGCGGACCGTTGGTCGATGGGCTCCTCTTGCGCAAGGGGCTGCTGCGAATCAGCCTCTGAAACCGCGTCCA
>JBJYXA010000511.1:0-1863 GCA_046259705.1 Caldilineaceae bacterium | reverse complement strand
CGTTTGTCCCCCTTATCAGTGTACTAGGTTTTTTCCACCTGTCCACCAATTCGGGTTGTACAGCCCACAGCGGTAGCGTAGTCATGCTACAACGACCGGGCGCGCCGCATATGCGGCGCGCCCGGTCAAAATGCACCCACCTGCGCTAAGAAGTGGAGTGGTGCGCTTAGTGAAGTTATGTGCCCAACCGATTCCGTTCTAAGATCACCTCGGTAGCCTGACGGGTAGTCGGTACGTGCCCTTCGAGCGGCACGATACGTTCATGAATCGCATCGATGATCCAACTCGTCTGCGGGAAGAAACCCTCCTCCATCTCGGCAGGCGGCGTGATCCAGTTTCGCGCGCCAACGACCACGGCAGGACCGTCCAAATAATCAAACGCTATCTGCGATATGTTGGAGGCCATCGTGTGTAAATACGAGCCGCGCTCACATGCGTCCGAGGCTAAGACGATTCGGCCCGTCTTCTTGACAGATTCGACAATCCTGTCGTAGTTAAGCGGATTCAGGAAGCGCGCGTCGATAACCTCCGCCGAAAGACCCCATGTGTCATCGAGTTCTTGTGCGGCCTCCAGCGCCCGATAGAGGGTGGCGCCCACGGTCAGAATCGTCAGATCACTGCCCGTGCGGCGCACAGCCGGTTCGCCCAACGGTACCTCATAATAGTCGACGGGTACGCCGCCCTGGACAAGCGTTTCGGGTTCGGAGTACAAACGCTGGCTTTCGAAGAATACCACCGGATCGGTCCCATGCAAGGCTAAGTTCAACATACCCTTGGCATCATACGGTGTGGCTGGGAACATGACCTGCAAACCAGGAATGTGCGCCACGATGGAGGTCCAATCTTGGGAATGCTGCGCTCCGTATTTGGAGCCGACGGACACGCGCAACACCATAGGCAGCTTCAACAAGCCTGCAGACATAGCCTGCCACTTCGACATCTGATTGAAGATCTCGTCGCCTGCCCGCCCAATGAAATCACAATACATCAACTCTGCCACCACACGGCCACCACTCAACGAGTAGCCCACCGCCGAGCCAACAATGGCGCCCTCGGAGATGGATGTATTGAACAGACGAGGATACGGGAGGGCCTCTGTCAATCCGCGGTAGACGCCGAACGCCCCGCCCCAATCCCGATTCTCCTCGCCGTAAGCTGTCATCGACGAATCTATATAAAAACGATGTATCATCGCCTCAAAGAGCGCCTCCGCGTAAGTGACGCACCGCATCTTGGGCAGGGGAGCACCGCTCTCATCAAGCCCAAAGCGATTCTTTGCATTTGTTGTCTTCACACGCGTCTGATCCAGAGGCAGCAGAACATCCGGTTCACCCTCGCCGAAATTATCTTGCTGTTCCCCGGAGAACATCATGTCGCCGACGGCGTCGGTGTAGACGTCGACGCGCGGAGAAGCGTCCAACGATACAGCGGCCGAAAGAACCTTGACAAGCTGTTCCACACTCTCTTCGTGGAACGCGCTCAGTTCGCCCTCATTCACATAGCCATTTTCAAGCAAATACTTGCCGAAACCAGCGATGGCGTCCTGTTCTTGCCACAGATCCAACTCCTCCTTCGTCCGATACGCCATGGCATCGGATGGGGAGTGGCCCGAGAACCGGTAGGTAATGGTGTCGAGCAGGACCGGACCTTCACCAGCAAGTAGCAGCTCGCGCTTGCGCGCCACTGCGTCCGCCACTGCGAGTGGGTTGTAACCGTCCACACGTTCCGCATGCATTGCCTCTGCATTGACGCCCAACCCCACGCGTGCCAGCACGTCGAATCCCATTGTCTCGCCCATGGGCTGACCCCCCATGCCGTAGAAGTTGTTCATAAAGTTGAACAACATGGGCGGGGCGCCGCCGG
>JBJYXA010000510.1:0-10722 GCA_046259705.1 Caldilineaceae bacterium | reverse complement strand
AGTCGGAAAATCGTCTGGTCCGTTACTTCCGTGACACACGGGCAGAAATTGCCAAGGTCACCTGGCCGACCCGAGAAGAAGGGCTGCGGCTTACGGGGATTGTTTTGATCGTGACCGTAGTTTCGGGCGCCTTTCTATGGCTTGCCGATTCATTCTTCGGCTTTGTCGTAACGGGTCTACTACAGTTGATGTAGGTCGATAGCTCAACTGTTGGCGGCAAATTGGACCGATCGTCGCGCTCTCAAGGGCAGCGGCGCCGCCGCATCGGGTAGTGGAGATGAAGGAGATCGAGATGGATGCCGAAGAGAGGGACTTGGATCTGCAAACTGACATGGTGAACTCCGACGCGAAGAACATGGAAGGCAGCAGTAGCGACGAACTCGACGAGATTGACTTGGAGGAAGATTCTCTGAGCGACGATTCTATCGAATCGGAACAATCGGAGGATTCCGGTCCCCACGCCGAGTGGTTCGTAATCCATTCCTATTCCGGCATGGAGAACAAGGTCAAGAAAAACATCGAGCATCGCACCGAATCCATGGGTATGACCGAGAAAATACTCGAAATCGTCGTACCCACTGAGACTGAGATTGAGATTCGTAAAGGCAAACGTCGCGAGGTCGAGAAGAGAGTATTCCCCGGCTATATTCTGGTCAACATGATCATGGATGAAGATAGCTGGTACGTCGTGCGCAACTCTCCGGGTGTCACCGGATTTGTAGGCATGGGCAACAAGCCTACGCCCTTGCGGAGTGAGGAAGTGGACAAGATCATGCGGCGGATTGAGTCCGATGAGCCGCGTATCAAAGTGAGCTTCCAGATCGGCGAACATGTACGCATCATGAGCGGTCCGTTCGCCGAGTTCGGCGGTACCGTCGACGAGATTTATCCGGACAAAGGCAAAGCCAAAGTTCTGGTGAGTTTTTTCAATCGCGAAACTCCGGTGGAGGTGGATTTCCTACAGCTCGAGCGAGACACATAGCACGAGTGCTGAACCACCCGATGGACGCGTCGTTTTGGTCGAAGTAAGTATCTGGCGACACTGGTCGTCAATGTTCAATTCAAGCTGGTATCTGGGAGCTGAAGGCGATTGCCAACCGCACTGAGGCGCAAACCAGAACCAGAAGGAGCAATGAAATGGCAAAGAAGATCAAGGCAGTAGTCAAAATGCAATTGCAGGCGGGCAAAGCCACGCCTGCGCCGCCAGTGGGTACGGCACTTGGCCCCCACGGCGTGAACATAATGGTATTCTGCAAAGAATACAATGCCCGCACCCAGGCTCAGATGGGACAAATCATCCCCGTAGATTTGACCATCTATGGCGATAATAGCTTCACCTTTGTCACCAAGACACCACCTGCAGCCGACCTCATCAAGAAGGCTGCCGGCATTCCGAGTGGCAGTGGTGAACCAAATCAAAACATTGTCGGCACTCTAAACCGACAACAAGTACGCGAAATCGCCGAGGTCAAAATCAAAGATCTGACGGGCGTAAGTGTGGAAAGCGCCATGCGAATGGTGGAAGGCACCGCGCGTAGCATGGGTGTGACCATTGTCGACTGAGCTCAATCGGCCAACGATGGCTAAGCGATTCGAGACAAATCAGGAGTAACGTGGAAGGGAGCATGTCTCCCGTTCGTACCACAAAGGAATAGAGAAAATGCCGAAACATAGCAAGCGTTACGATGCGGCGCGGGAAAAGGTCGACCCCACAAGACAATACGAACCGGCAGAAGCCGTGCGGCTTGTGAAGGAAACGGCCACCGCAGATTTTGATGAGACAGTCGAGGTGCATTTGCGCACGGGCCTGGATCCACGCTATCCGGAGCAGCAGGTTCGTGGCGTCGTTACATTGCCGGCAGGCACCGGCCGCGAAGTGCGTATCGTCGTCTTTGCAGGCCCTGACGGTCAAGAGTTGGCCAGACAGGCCGGAGCTGACTTCGTCGGCGGCGAGGACTTGGCAGAGCGCATACAGGGTGGTTGGCTCGACTTCGATGTCGTGCTGGCGACGCCTGATATGATGCGCGTAGTCGGACGCCTTGGCCGTGTCCTTGGGCCGCGCGGCATGATGCCCACGCCAAAGACGGGTACTGTTCTGCCGGCCGAAGACCTGCCGCGTGTCATCGAGGAGACCCGCCTAGGTCGCGTGGAGTTTCGCGTGGACAAGACGGCAAACATACATGTTCCCGTCGGCAAAGCTTCGTTTGAAGATGACAAACTCATGAAGAACTTTGCCGCGCTGATGGAAGCCATTGTAGCAGCGAGGCCGACGGCGCTCAAGGCTAACTACCTAAATCGTATCGTCATGACCAGCACAATGGGCCCAGGCGTCAAAATAGACGTCAACGCAGCATCAGCTTTGGAGAGCACGGACTAACAATCCTGACTGATGCGTCCCGTCATATTTGGCGAATAGGGAGCGGGTACATATAATCGTCACTGGAACTGAATAGCTCTTTGCAGGTGGGTTTGTTGCCGTTCAGGCACAAGCCTTCACCACTTGCCGAAGACAGCAGGTGAATTCGTTCATAATTGTGCTCCATCCAGGGGCGCGGCCTGCCGAGGTAAATCTTGAGCAATTCCCGCCGCCATCGTGCATTGTGGTTACGTAGTCAGCATGCAGATGGTTTTTGCGGCGTAATCGCTCTCGCTTATCTAGCGACGTCTTCGACATGGTTTGCGAAGGCGTCGTTTTGTTTTTTGTGGTTTGCGATTGGGAAGAAGTAGTTGACACAGTTTCACGTCCGCTCCTAACGCAAATTGCGCAAGCTTGGTTGTTGGACAGGTGTAGCAACACGCCTATCCACAACCAGAAATCCTAAGGGAAAGGAGGAGTATTACTTGGCTATTACAAGAGAGAAGAAAGAAGAGCTGCTCGAGCAGTACAAGGAACAGCTTGAAGGCGCTTCAGCCGTCGTATTCACTGATTACCGCGGTATCAGCGTCAGCCAGATCCAGGGACTTCGGACGAAACTGAAGGAAGCCGGCGCCACCTACATGGTGGTGAAGAATTCCATTCTTGGATTGGCACTGGATCAGCTGGAGCGAGAACGACCAGAAACGCTCCTGATAGGCCCAAAGGCTGTCGCTTTCCTTGGCGAAGACATCGGCAAAGGAGTCACAGCCCTCAAAGACTGGATGCGCGCAGAAGACAAGGGATCCATCGAAGGTGGTATTCTCGAGACCTCGATTCTCGACGCTGCGGGCGCTGCGGCATTGGCCGACCTTCCGAGTAAGGAGGATACGCTGGCCATGATTCTCGGCGCTATCAGCGCACCTTCAGGTCAACTCGCCCGCACCATCAACGCACCGGCTTCAAGCCTAGTGCGTGTTCTGAGCGCGTACGTGGACAAACAGCAAGAAGCGGCGTAGGTATTTCGGCAGCTGCTGCCTTGCCGTCAATACCAGCGTGCAGCAGCGGACATACAGTATAGATTGGTCGCACCAAAGACAGGCGGCCGGGAACCAATAGCGGAGGATTTTATCAAATGGCAGATTTGGAAGCAATCAAGGAACAACTGGACGGACTGACCCTCCTTGAGGCGTCACAATTGGTTAAGATGCTGGAAGAGGCCTGGGGCGTAAGCGCAGCGGCCCCTGTGGCGATGGCGGCCGTAGGCGGTGGCGCCGCCGGCCCTGCTGAAGAAGAAGAAGAACAGACGGAGTTTGACGTCGTACTGACCGATGTCGGTGCAAAGAAGATCAACGTCATTAAGGCTGTTCGCGCGCTCACCAACTTGGGCCTGAAGGAGGCCAAGGAAGTTGTTGAGGGAGCACCCTCCACAATTCTTCAGGGTGTGAGTAAGGAATCCGCCAACGAGGCCAAGCAAGCGCTGGAAGCCGAAGGCGCCGGCGTAGAGCTGAAGTAAACAATGTCGTATGGTGCACACAGCCGCGCTTCAACCTAGAGTTCGGTTGATATTCGGTACAGCGCACACATTGCGCATGCTAGGGCGCTAGAATACGCAACGGCACGATGTAGCTACATCGTGCCGTTGCGTGCATTGTATCATTGGCGCGCTGCACATAGCCTAACCGGGCCCTCGCACTTGCGCCACAGCCTCTTGCGGCGTAAGGTCTCCCCCTAACACGCCCTGCTGGGCCATCAATAGGCGGTCGGCAAAATCTGCAAACGCGCGCCCGTTGGGGAGCGCAACTGCTACCTCTAGCTGGCGACTCAGGAAGTCCGTATAGGCCGTTGCGTTGGTCCATGCCTGCAGCGCTGTACGTTGCGTCGGCAGTCTGTTCGCATACTGGCTCCATGCACCCTGAATGGCCGGTGCAAGGAGATCGTCAATTAACTCAAAGGCCAGCGAGCGCTGCGCCGGATCCTCACCAAGCACGATGAACGACCACGTTGTCCCTAGCGTGGTCGGCAACCCCTGGCGCGTCGGGATCTGCGCATATCCTATCTCTGGTGCGGTTTCTCGATTGGCGAGATAGTCGGATGCGGAAATGTTGCCAAACCCGATCCCCTGTTCGAGTAGGCCATTCCAGACAGCATCCAGTGTGGCGAGTTCCATCACACTAGGTGGGATAACACCATCCTCACTTCCAGCCACAACGAAATTGAAGACGGAACGAAGCGCTTCTTCGCTGGTCGTGGAACCATCTTCCAGCAATTGGCCCCCAGCGCCCACATATTGAAGCAATACCGCGCCGTTTTGAAAGGCATCAGCACCCGCAGCGGCGTACAAGTAGGGCTCTGCCACTGTAAGCACATCTCCCCAGTTGGCGGGCACATCGGCATCTTGGGGAGGATAATCGGCTAGATGCAAAACGTCGGCTGAAAACGGTATTGCATACCAGGAATCTTTGTATCTGGTCGAGTCGAGTGCAAACTGATAAAAATCTGGGGACCGCTCCATGGGTGGTGTCTCTATAGGCTGCAGAAGACCTATGTCTACCAATTGCCAAAGCTGCTGGCTGTCGACTAGGGCCAGGTCCGGCAATATAGAAGGCGCTACTCTCTGCGCGTTGCGTAGATACGACAGGATATCCGATTGTCCGGTCGTCGCCTTTTCCTGTACCTCTATACTCACGCTAGGATGATCTTGTTCAAATTGGCGAAACGCACTTTGTAGCACCTCACCTGCGTTGCCATCGTCGCCATAGCCTGCAAAGTCCGGCAACCACACCACGAGCTGGCGGCTATCAGGAGAGGCTTCCGGAGTTTGGTCACCTGAAGCAGCAGTCGGCTGAATCACGGCATCCGGCGCTATAGCGGGCTCCTCTGCAAACGGGAATCCAGACTGATCATTGCATGCCGTAACCGCCAACACCAGCGTTGCCGACACGAGCACGTACCGAAGCTTGATCCAGTCTGGCAATCGCGAGACTCTGGCCGACGCGCGGAGACGGCAGTGACTATCCACCGCAATACGAAACAGGCGAATCCGTGTGAATACAGCAGTCATCAGCTGTTTGAGCACCCCAGCATTTGGCATTCGCCCTACTCCTTCGGTGATGGCGGCACAAGTTTGGAGGCATCTGACCGAGCGCATTATAGCACACGCGCAACCGCATACACTGAACTCGGTCCTGCAAGCCAGTTTGCATAAATACATTTGTTCTGGCGCCCATCGCTATGCTACAATCACCGCCACCATGACCCACGCGGATCCCGAACTAGAATCGACTCGGGCGGATACCTGGCACATAGTCGGCCATGACTGGACGGTCGAGTATCTTCAGGGAGTGGTCGAGTCTGACCGCCAGCTACGAGAGCATCGCGAAAACCGGAAGACGAGATTACGACATGCCTACCTGTTTGTCGGTCCAGCGCACGTTGGCAAATCGACGCTAGTGCACGCCTTTGCGCAAGCATTGTTGTGTACCAAGAACAGTAAAGATGGCTCTCCTGTCCCCTGTGGCGAATGCCGGTCCTGCCGCTTAATGTCGAAAGGACAGCATCCGGACTTCCGTTTGATACCACCTACGGATAGGGACGGCAACGTCGACCGAGCCGACGGACTCTTGCGCGCGGAACAATCCACCGAGTTGATCCATCAGGCTTCCCTGCGCCCCATGGAAGGCCCATACAAGGTCTTTCATATCCAAGACGCACATCTGGCGCATGTGACCTTCTCCAACAAGATCTTGAAGACGTTGGAGGAACCGCCCAACCACGTGATCATCTGTGTCACCGCGGCGGATCGCAATCGCTTGCTGCCCACCGTCGTGAGCCGATGCGAGCTGATGGAATTGCGACCTGTTCCCGTAGCAACGGTAAAGAATGGACTAATTCGAGACAGGCAAGCCAACCCGGAAGAGGCCGAACTGCTGGCCAGGTTGAGCGGCGGCCGCTACGGATGGGCCTTGCACCACCTGGTTGATGACACTGGAGCGTCGCAACGTCTTGAAATGCTTGAAGAGTTGCGAGGACTTGTGACTGCTAGTCGGGTCGAGCGGCTTCGCTTTGCAGAGAAGACTG
Organism: Caldilineaceae bacterium; assembly: GCA_046259705.1. Classification (GTDB taxonomy): domain Bacteria; phylum Chloroflexota; class Anaerolineae; order Caldilineales; family Caldilineaceae; genus JASGTU01. Next base: position 4,289 of record JBJYXA010000510.1, on the reverse strand, counting down.
CAACAGAGCGCGATAATCAGAACCTATTCGGGATGCTGGAACTGTGGGTCACCTGGTGGCATGACGTCCTCCTGACCCAGTACGGGCTTGGAGACGCGATCAGCAATCTCGACCTACCCGCAGAGGTGCAACTGCACGCGCGAACGCTTTCCAATACGACCGTACTGCATCATCTTGAGACATTGTCACGCGTGGAACGGTATTTGCACCATACTGTCAACACGCGACTAGCATTGGACGCGTTGCTGCTGGACGTACCTCGACCGGTAGCGTAGACGTGCGGCGACCTTCCATTGCTTGCTAGGAACATAACCGGCACATTGCTGCCGGCGCCTGCAGGAGTATTCATATGCAAACCGTAGTCGGTGTGCAATTTCGCCCCGTCACAAAGATCTATCATTTTGATCCGGGAAAGTATCTCGATCTTTTTGTCGACGACTATGTGATCGTCGAGACATCGCGAGGTCAAGAGGCCGCGCAGATCGTCCAGCCACCCCATACAATCGAAGAAGACGAAGTTTCCGGTGAGATCAAACCAGTGCTACGCAGGGCAACTGCGTGGGATCTCGTCCAGAAGGATCGCTGGGAACGCAAAGAGCAAGAGGCGCTGGAAGTTTGTCGCGACAAGGCGCGGCAGAGCGATCTCAACATCAAGATTGTCCGTTGCGAGTACAACTATGACGGCGGCCGTCTGCTTGTCTATTTCTCCGCCGAGTCTCGAGTCGATTTCCGAAACCTAGTGCGTGAACTGGCCGGTGTTTTCCGTACACGCATCGAGATGCGCCAGATTGGTGTGCGTGACGAAGCTAAATTGCTCGATGGCGTCGGAAAGTGCGGCCGGCAGTTGTGTTGCACGAGCTGGCTCCGACAATTCACACCCGTCAGTATTCGCATGGCAAAGAACCAGCAATTGCCGCTAAACCCCGACGAAATCAGCGGGGTCTGTGGCCGCCTGTTGTGCTGTTTGTCATATGAAGATGCCCACTACAAAGAGCAGAATAAGAAAATGCCCAAACCGGGAGCCGAGGTGATTACGCCCCAAGGCACCGGTCGGGTACGCCATGTACACCCCCTCACAGAAACCGTAACGGTCATGCTGCCGAATATGGTCCTGAGTGAATTTCCCGTCTCAGAACTGATCACCAGCAAGAGTACTGCCGGGGGGAGTTGCAGCACTTGCGGCGGATGTACGGCCAAACGCAGGGCTAGTGCAAAGAGTGAAAGCGAATCGGATGAGGATTCTGACGAGACCTCTAGCCCGTCGACTGAAGAGCCAAACAGCCGGCAACGCTCGTCGCAGCAACGCAGGCGACGACGGCGATCACGCAAGAAGCGTTCGTCCAGTGACAACGATTCGTCGTAATGCTCAGTCGCGCTGCGATGAAGATGGCTTTACAAAGAACACGGGGGCGAATATTCGCCCCCGTGTTCTTTTGTGGCAAACGTTTCAGTGTTCGAGCAACCGCCTTATGAGACGGCGACAGTCAGTGTGTCGGGACGCTTGTAGACGGCTAACCGCAAAGCGGTACGCTCGTTGCCGTCTATGTCAACCTCGGTGAAGCTGGGCACCACAGCCAAGTCTATTTCATCCTGCTCCAAATATCCTCTGGCAATTGCTATTGCCTTGATGGCCTGGTTCACTGCACTAGCACCGATAGCTTGCACCTCAGCGTAACCATGCTCGCGCATCACACCCGCAATCGCGCCCGCCACAGCCGTAGATCGTGACTGAGCGGATACCTTGATGAGTTCAGCCATGACGCTTGCTCCCCTCCTAAGTCGAATGCCTGCGACAAGTCCGTTGTAATTTCGAAATACACACGGTTACTGCATGCTGCCTTGTCTACGGCTGCACGGCCACGTCGACTAGCACATGCCCCTCGTCTTTCCGATAGAATTGTAGCACAGACATCGGGACTCTTCACATGCACTAAAACGCCTTTATGAAGAGCCTAAATGACAGTTATCGTTGTCGCCTGAATCTACTGGGCGTACTCCACAGAACGCGTCTCGCGAATGACTGTGACGCGGATTTGTCCTGGATATTGAAGATTGTCCTCAATCTTCTTGGCAATACCTTTGCTCAGTTCGACGGCGGCCAGATCGTCCACGACCTCCGGTCTCACAATAACCCGAATCTCGCGTCCGGCCTGAATGGCGAAGGTTTGGCTTACCCCTTCAAAGCTATTTCCGATCTCCTCCAGTTCCGTCACACGTTTGATGTAAGCCTCCAGGCTTTCCCTTCTCGCTCCTGGACGTGCACCGCTAATGGCGTCCGCTGCTGCGACAATCACTGCCTCAACTGACTGCGGCTCCACCTCTCCGTGGTGGCTGGCGATGCAATTGACGACGACTTCGTTGACACCGTAGCGCTTGGCGATTTCGGCACCGACGATTGCGTGGGGACCCTCTACCTCGTGACTGACGGCCTTGCCGATATCGTGCAGCAATCCGCCCATCCGCGCAACGCGCACATCCGCATGTAGCTCGGCGGCAATCAGCGCTGCAATGTGCGCCGTTTCGACAGAGTGGTTCAACTGGTTCTGCCCATAGCTGGTGCGATACTTCAACCGTCCTAGCAGGCGCTGTAGCTCTCGGTGGAGGCCTTGGGCGTGCGTCTCGATTGCCGCCTGTTCACCGGCTTCCATGATGACGCGTTCGATCTCGGAACGCGCCTGCTCGACCTCTTTCTCGATTCGGGTCGGATGGATGCGTCCGTCCGCTACTAGTTTGCTCAGCGCCATACGCGCAACTTCACGTCGCACGGGGTCGAAGCTGCTGATTATGATGGCTTCCGGTGTGTCGTCTACCACGAGGTCTACGCCGATTGCCTGTTCTATGGCGCGGATATTGCGACCCTGCCGGCCAATGATACGCCCCTTCATCTCATCCGAAGGCAAATCGACACTGCTGACTGCGTATTCTGTAACATGTTCGCTGGCCGTGCGCTCAATGGCCAAGGTCACAATCTCCCGAGCCCGCCGATCCGCCTGTTCGAGCGCCTCTGCCTCTACCTCGCGGATCGTGCGCACCATTTCCTGGCGGGAAGCCGCTTCCACGCGCTCGAGCAAGACCTTCTGGGCCTCCTCCTCCGACATCTGGGCCACGGTCTGCAGTTCGTTGGCCCACTCTTCTTCCATCGCGCCAAGCTGAGCCTCGCGTTTTTCTATTGCTGAGTCACGGCGGTTCAGATTTCGTTCTCGGTTCTCCATCTGCTCGAGGCGCTTTTCAGCACTGTCGAGCCGGTTCTGCAAACGTTCCTCAATACGCTCGAGTTCTGTTCGCCTTCGACTAAGCTCTGCCTCCATATCATTTCGGACCTGCACCTGTTCTTCCTTTGCTTCGAGCTGCAGTTCCTTTGCCCGGGTTTCAGCCTCGGCGAGTATCCGAGCGGCCTGTTCCTGTGCACTTTGCCTGCTTTCCCGTTGGCGCTCCAGTTCCGCCTGAGCGCCCGCATTTGTACCACGCCCGTAGGCCACGTACGCTGCGCCACCTGCGCTGAGCAATCCAACCAGGACGACAAGTACGATCCAAAGTAGTGCGTCCATATAATTGTCCTTTGTGATTCAGCCCCAATTCGTGAATCGGGGGTAGTTGTCATAATGTTACCTGCGGTTGGTATGATATCAATCGTTAGCACGCCAGTCTATTTATGTTAACTCAATCCTACGCTCGAGAGTACTCGCTAGGATAACTAAGTATCATACGACCTTCCGGAACCGCGGCCCCCTCGCCCCGGCCACATACACAAGCGCCAATAGAATTCCTGAAAAGAAAAAATGCGCTGCAGCAGACGCTACAGCGCAAGGCAAATACCCAAATGGGATTCACATAACCGGCCAATCCGATAGCTGAATCTTCATCTCCTGCGCTTTTACCAAGTCGGTTCTAGCGGCAGAGATTATAGCCTCACGGCCGGTCAACTACTTGCAAACGCTTGGAATCACCGTCAAGAATCCGGGACACTACTAATTTATCCCGAGACAACTCTAGTCCGCCGGCTCGGCAGCAGCAACCTCTTCTGGAGTTGATGCTGAGTCTGCGTTTTCTTCCGCCCCAGACGCGGAACTCGGAAGCGTACGAAAGGGCAATCCTGCCTTGACGCGAATCAGATTGTCAATTTCGGCGGCCAGATCTGGGTGCTCTTGCAGGTAGGACTTAGCAGATTCACGGCCCTGGCCGATCAACTCGTCGCCATATCGGAAATAGGCACCCCGTTTGGTCAACAGATCATACTCGACGCCGAGGTCTAGGATGTCGCCGGCAGTGCTAATGCCTTCGTTGTACAT
>JBJYXA010000509.1:0-5576 GCA_046259705.1 Caldilineaceae bacterium | reverse complement strand
CGGCTGCGTTCCCGCGCATAGTCCTTCACCATGCGCGCGAAACGAGCAAATAACAGGTCTGCATCGTGAGGGCCAGGGCTGGCCTCCGGATGGTACTGCACGCAGAAGACTGGCTGGTCGGTAAGCCGGAGCCCTTCTACGGTACCGTCGTTGAGGTTGCGATGGGTGATTTCCACGGTGGCCGGCAGCCCCTGGTCTTTCACCGCATAATTGTGGTTCTGGGCGGTGATCTGTACATTCGTGGCGCTGACGTCGCTCACGGGCTGGTTGCTGCCGTGGTGGCCGAACTTGAGCTTGTATGTATCTCCACCCAGGGCCAATCCGATGATCTGATGGCCTAGACAAATACCAAAGGTGGGAATGCCCATCTCCAGCAACTCGCTCACCGCAGAGGCGGCATAGGGCACGCCTGCAGGATCGCCCGGACCGTTGCTCAGGAAGATGCCGTCAGGTTGCATGGCCAGCACCTGTGCCGCTGTGGTGCCGGCGGGGACGACCGTGATACGCAGTCCGTGGCTGGTCAGCCGCCGCAGGATATTGTGTTTGATGCCGAAATCATATGCCACGACCAAGGGTGCATCTGCGTTCGCCTCATCCACCATCGCCGGCGTGAACACTACTCTTTCGCCCACATCACGGCCGGCGGGCACTGGCGTCCACTCGACGCGGGTGCCGTCCACCCAGTGGTAGGGCTCATGGCATGTGACTTCCTTGACGAGGTCGCGCCCGTCGAGTCCTTCCCAAACACGCGCCATCTCCAACAATTCCTCGACCGTGTGGCTACCATCCGTGCAGAGCGCAGCGTGAAGCACGCCATTGTCGCGTAAACGGCGCGTCAAGGCGCGCGTGTCCACCTCGCTGATGCCGGGGATGCCGTGGCGAGCAAGATAGCCGGTTAGCGTCTCGTTGGCGCGCCAATTGGAGACGACCGGGCTCACCTCGCGCACGATGAATGCCGTGATTTGCGGCTTATCGCTTTCCACATCTTCCGGATTGATGCCCGTATTGCCTACGTGGGGCACTGTCATGCAGACCATCTGGCCGCGGTAGGAAGGATCTGTGATCACCTCCTGATAGCCGGTCAGACTCGTGTTGAAAACGACCTCGCCGACGACGGTGGTCGCCGCACCGAAGGCCTTGCCTTGAAGAACAGTTCCATCTGCAAGAACAAGTGTGGCAGTCATTCCGTCTCCGCGCCCTGATGTTGTGACTCCGTCGCCTGTGATTTCACGTCCTGGAGCTGAGACGCGATCCCCATGGCCCAGGCGCTGATGGCGTCCCAATCGCGAAAATCGCCGGTTTCCGCCTTCACGGTCTTGATCATCCACTTTTCCAGAAAATTCAGGTCGTCGGGACTGAGGACGCCGTGAAACACGGCGATATCGCGGGGCCGGATGTCGTCTATTACGGGCTGCACGTTCTCGGGCACACGCCAGCCCTTGAGCAACTCCTCAGGGTCCCCTGTGCCCGTTGGCCCAGAGGAAAATAACCATACATCCTTCGCCTTTAACTCGTCCTTGTGATCTTGCAGGAATTTAACGGCTTGTTTGCGCCAACGCCCGATGTAGACTGCGCTGCCCAACACAACGGCGGTGTAGGGCGAAATGTCGCCAACCTGGTAGGTGGGCACTACGTCGGTCGCAAGGCCTGCTTCCTGCAGACTCTGGCCGATCCGTGCGGCGATTTCGCCTGTAGCGCCGTGTTTCGTCGCGAATGTGACAAGTACCCGTTGATCCATCGTGTTCGCCTCCTGTTTATCCGCGCAGATTACGCACAGTGCCTTCTGAGAACCGCCACGGCCATTATAGTATACTCTGGTGTATCACCCACACGTTCGGTTCGACGTACAGACCGGTGTCCGCTTCGACATCAACGTGTACGGGCGTCAACGCGCCCGGCACAATATAGTCCCCGCTATCGAAGAAACGCATTTCCGTCCATTCTTCCCATTCCGCTACCGTGCCGCGTACTTTCATCGCGTGAGCACACGCTTTCTCAATGCGACCGCCACTGCGGACATGCACACGAAGCCATGGATCGAAGGGCAAGCCATCGCTCCGCTTCCAGTGGATGTAGCGCTCAATCGGCGTCAACGGGTACAGTGATTTCAGGCTGGGACGCACAGGAACGATAACGGTATGCAAGCCCTTCCGGCGCGCCAGATCGACCATGGCGGTGAGCATGATTTGGCTTACGCCGTGCCCCTGGAAATCGGGCGCCACGGAGATCTGAAGGCCGCATAATACGGTAGGCGAAAGCCCTGCTGAATGGTCGGCAGCGCTCTTGACGAGCGCCCAATCCCAACCATCGTCGGGCAGATCGGCTATCGGCTCAGTCCAGTGCAAGGGAGCGCTGTTGGCGAGCGCGACGACGCCGTGTGCGCGGCTCAGCAGGGCGAATTGGCAGTCTGCAAAGTCTGTGAACAGCGTGTCCCAGTATTCATTTGAGATGGCATCGTGAAGCATGAACTCGGGCCACACAGCGTCCGTCACCGGCGCAATGAGGTCGCGGTAATCAGGCCGATCCACCGGTGTGATTGTTTCGAAATCGAATTCAGGCATGTAACCCCTCCAGAAGAGAACAAAGCTCCGTAGCCCAGGTCCTCACCGCTCCCCAATACCGGAAGCCACCCTCCGGTGTAAATCCGAGCAGCGAGCCCAAACGAAACCCAAGTCGCTTGCCGAAACCCGGGACCTTGCCGATGCTCGGTGCGCCAGCGAAGACCTCCGTGCTTACAGCTCGAACGAACGAGCGTACAGGATCCAGCCACTTGCCTTCATGGGGCCGAAACTCATCTCTCTTTTTCATTGCCAGTGTAATACACACCAGGAAGGCGGCGAACCGACGTTGTTGCAGCGCTGACTGATACCTTGGTGCATACTCCAGCGCCTCGGGCAATAGTTTGCTGCCCTGCACCGCGCTGTCAAAATATTACCGCATCGTAGCCGACGATCGTGTCTGTCCTGTCCACCGGCAACACGTCTACTCGCGCGCCATCCTTCATGAGTTCAGCGCAATCAACTCCGCAACACCGGCAGTGGATCCGGCGCGGCTGGCATACGCGACGAGATATTTCTCAGTCATGGAGTTCCCTTACCCAATTTCGCGCAGCTAATGGGTCGGACCGGGGGCGCTACTTGCGTAGTTGGGGATCCAGTGCGTCCCGTAGTCCGTCACCCAACAAGTTGAAGCCAAGCACTGTGAGCATGATGGCCATACCTGGGAAAAATACGAGGTAAGGGGACTGGCGCAGGAATGGAATCGCATCGCTGATCATCGCTCCCCATTCGGGTGTAGGCGGTTGCACGCCCAGACCAAGAAAGCCGAGCGCGGCGGCGAAGAGGATAGCGCCGCCTACGCCCAACGTCATCTGTACGATGATGGGAGAAAAGCTGTTGGGCAGGATGTGTACGACCATGATGCGACTATCTGAGACGCCGATACTGCGTGCGGCATCCACATAATCTCGTTCGCGCACAGACAGAACGATGGAACGCACAACGCGCGCATAGCCGGGTATGCTGACGATGGCCACTGCCAGCATAGTATTCTCCAAACTCGGGCCGCGCACGGCCACGATGGCGATGGCGAGGAGGATGGCCGGAAAGGCGAGCAGAATGTCCATGAGTCGCATGACCACGGAATCGAGAGGACCGCCGAAATAGCCGGCAAGCAGGCCAAGAAAAATGCCGACAGCGCCCGAAGCAAAGACCACCACAAATCCGATCAGCAGCGACACCCGGGTTCCGTGCACGATGCGCCGCAGCATATCTCGCCCGAGCCGGTCTGTGCCGAACGGATGCTGGAGCGATGGGGACATGCGCGATTCGGCTAGGTTGGAGTCAGTAGTGGGATCATAGGGCCATACGACGGGCGCCAACAGGCCAATCAGCACGGTGACGGTAATCATGACGAGGCCGACTCGACCGTTCCAGCTGCCCAGCAGCCGGTTCCAGGCGTCGCTCATGAGGCTGCGCGACTGGCGCGGCGCTATATCGGAAAGAGATGCGGCTTGAGCGTTGGTGGTCGTCGTCATTGCGACTAAATCTCTCGTGCGATTACTTACCCTGGTAGCGGATACGCGGGTCCACATAGGCGTAGGAAACGTCAACTAGAAGATTCACCACGACATATATGGTGGCGCTGACAAGGACAGCACCTTGAACGATGGGATAGTCCCGGCTAAGAATGGCGCGGTAAGTCCACAACCCCATACCAGGCCACGAAAAGATTGTCTCCGTAAGCAGTGCCCCGCCCAAGAGGCCGCCAAGCTGAAGGCCCACAATTGTGATGACGGGCAAGAGCGCGTTTTTGAGCGCGTGCTGGGTGATTACTACGCGGCGCCGGAGCCCCTTAGAGTCTGCCGTGCGCACGTAGTCCTGACGCAGCACTTCGAGCATGCTCGAACGCGTCATTCGGGCGATGATGGGCATGATCGTGGTGCTGAGCACAATAGCAGGCAAGATCAGATGCCAAACCGCGTTGCGGAATAGGGAGAAATCGCCCATCAACAGGGTGTCGATCAGCATGAAGTTCGTACGACGCACGACGTCAAGCTCCACGTCCAACCGCGCGCTGGGCGGGAATATGGGACGGTTGACGGCGAGTGCGTAGATTAGGATCAGCGCAAGCCAATAGATAGGCATGGATACACCGAGCAGAACACCGACGGTGGTACTGAGATCGATCCACGAGTTTTGTCTGATGGCAGAGATGATGCCGACCGATACGCCGACGATCACGCCGAAAATCATGGAAACCGCGACCAGCTCGATCGTCGCGGGCAAGCGACTCTTGAGTTCGTCCGTAACGGGCGTCTTGTTGATAATGGAGGTACCCAAGTCGCCGCGCAGCACGTGACCCATCCATTCCAGATATTGTACGTAAATGGGCCGGTCGAATCCCATCTCTTGACGCACGCGTTCGATGTCTTCCACGCGGGCGCGCTCTCCCAGCATGACGGTCACCGGGTCGCCGGGAATCATCCGGATCAGGGCAAATACGATAATCGATACCCCGATCAAGACAGGGATCAGCGATATGATGCGTCTTGCAATATACTGGGTCATTTACAGCGTTCCTTCGGGGACTGGCTGGGGACACTGCCTAGCCAAACCGTTCGGGCCTGGAGATGGGCTGAAATTTTCTACTGGGCCGGGGTCCCGGCCCAGTAGAAACGAAGCGGTCTATTTGTCAACCCACACATGGTCGTACCAAGAGCGGAACACCACGGGCACGTAGCCGTGCACGTCGTCGCGCAGCACCCACGGGGTGCTCGCCCAGACGACGGGGATGCGAGCGACGTCGTCGTGAATGAGTTGCTCGGCTTCCTGATAGATGGTTACTCGCGTGTCAGGATCGGCTTCGATGCGGCCTTCGACGAGTAGTTCTGCGACGCGCGGGTTGTCATAGCAGTCTTCAGCCTTGGGCTCACCGGCCGGGTGGCTGAAATGCCAACCAAGATAATTGTCGGGGTCGCCGTTGTCCGAGCCCCAACCCAACATCCACATGGGGAACGCACCCTCGTTACGATGCTCGAGATAGGCGCCCCAGTCTTCGGTCATCAGGTTGACGCG
>JBJYXA010000508.1:0-31017 GCA_046259705.1 Caldilineaceae bacterium | reverse complement strand
ACTGCGACCGTGACCTTCACGCCCACCCTGCCGTTCACGTCAACGATGACACCGCCGCCAGGTACAGGTTTCATTGCACCGCCGCCGCCCGCTTGGGCAACGTCGCCGGTATCCACGGGTTCACCCGAAATGCCCACGGCGATTCCTATAGCCTCCGTTACGCCGGCCCCGTGGGAGTCTGCAACGCCAACACCGGTCTCCCTATCGCCACCACCGCCGCCGTCGCCGCCCATGGAGGGCCCACCGCCGGAGCCTGGTGAGCCGTTGCCGTCGAGTACACCCTGAGTCGAGAAGAATCTACTACCGCTGTATTTCCGGCTTCGGCCAACCGTGTTCTTGACAGAAGTCTCTCCCTGTGACATAGATAGCCGCAGTGCAAAGTCGAGGCGACGGCCTTCCACCAGTAGAGTGGGTAACGGATGCAGCGGACAATACTTGAGAAGAACGTGCGATTTCGATACATCCAGGGATCCCACCGGTTTACCATCGTGGCGGCGCTGTTGGTGCTAGCCGCGCTGGTAGGCGGCTGCAACTCGGCCAAAGACGAGACGGCTGCTACGGCTGCAGATGGTGCCACCCACATCTCTGTCTCTGATTTTCCAGACGAGATCGGTAGGGGATTTCCGGCCGTGCGCATGGGCAAGGATTCCGCGCGCGGCGCCGATCTCTCAACCGGTACGGAGGCGCCCGATTTCGAACTTGTCCTCGCAGACGGCACGTCGATCCACCTTTCAGACCTGCGCGGCAATCCCGTCATGATCAATTTCTGGGCCACTTGGTGCCCCCCCTGCCGGGCAGAAATGCCCGACATTGTCGAGGCAGCCGGCAAAGAGCAGGACCTGGTTGTCATCGCCGCCAACGTCCAGGAGACCGTCGAAGCCATTCGGCCATTCGCAGAGGCCTACTCGATGAAGATCCCCATCGCCGTGGATGAGGACGGCGGCCTCAGCAATCTCTATCAGGTGCGAGGAATGCCGACGAGTATCTTCATCGACAGAGATGGAAAAATCGCCTCAACTTGGGCTGGAGCGCTCACTCCTGAGCAGCTAGACCTCCACCTTGATGGGATTCGTTGATCCATGTCACTTTCCGAAATAGTCGACGCCAACTACCGCATCCATGTCGAAGATCTGCATGGTCAGGAACGAGAATGGCGCATCAGCAACGTGTCATTCCAGGGCGTAGAAGAGATGACGCCGGTGCTTCATTTCGAGGAGATGACTAAGCGACTTGTGCTTGACCAGGAACTCAGCCTGCAAATGATCGAACTGACCCGCACGGCCATCCCCGAAGAGTGGCTAGGAGCCAAAATCCGTATTGCGCCCAACCCTTCCAGCGAAGGTTCCAAGATGTCCATTACGGCCGCGAAGCTGCCTAGGCCGGTCGCAAGAGACGCGGCACGCCGCACGAAGAACTGGCTTGCCCGTTTCTTGCTTGCCGGCGCCATCATCGTCGTTATTTTCGCCATCGCTCAGGGGCTTGCCCAGTTTGGTTCTCCGTTGTGAACCCGAGTTCATCGTTTCCAGTTCGTCGTGCACATATTGTTCGAAACGGCCGACGACGATGACACCGATCCCAACACAAAGGAAATATTGGGAGGAGCGCTATCATAGCGGACCCACGCCCTGGGATACCGGTATCACGCCGCCAGAAGTGCGGGAGTTTTGGCGCAGCGGTCTGCTCAATCCATCGGGGCTGGCGCTGGACTTGGGTTGCGGCACCGGCACCAACGTAGCGTTCCTGGCGTCGTTAGGCATGCACGTGTTCGGTGTGGAGCTGTCCTTTGCTGCGCTGGTCCGTGCCCACGGCCGGCTGGCCGCCACAGATGCCTACTTGCGCGGCAGGATTCTGCTGATTCAGGGCGACGTATCCGCGCCGCCCTTGTATGCGCTAGGTGCCGAATACATACTCGATATCGGATGCCTGAACGCGCTGCCGCGTAATCGCCGCCCCGCCTATGCCGCCGCCGTCACTGCCAATCTCGCGCCGGGCGGATATTATCACCTCTACTCGCACGATTCCCCTCCGCACGCAACGGTCGGCGATAACGTACGCGGCCTGGGTAGGGACGAAGTGGACCAACTTTTCTCCGCTGATCTCTCGATCCTTACTGCGGTGCGCGGTCATCCGGATCCCCGTCCGAGTCACTGGTATCTATTGCGGAAACCGGCGTAGTAGTACCCTGCGACTGCCGATCTATATTTTGATGGTTTTTAGTTCGTTGTGCGACTCCCTATACCCTTCGTCGCCTGTGTATTGCCTCCCGAACCGCCTCCAGCGCTGCGATTCACCGCACTTTCTCAGCGCCGAATCCGTCTTCACTATGGGAGTAGTATGCCCAAAAGTCACGTGAGGAGCGGTGCCGCGGCGATGCAAAACGAGCGATGGATTCAGAAGGAGATTTCCCTACAACCCCATCCACGAGGAATTCACTTGGTCACGGCGGACATTCTCGCGCAGGTGCCCGAAATTGACGCGTACGCCGTAGGCGTCGCACACCTGTCGCTACTGCATACGTCGGCCGGACTTACTTTGAACGAGAACTTCGAACCCGAGGTGCGCCGCGACATGAACCGGTTCTTGGACAAGGTCGTGCCCGAAGGCCCGGGCACCTACGAGCACGCCTATGAGGGGTCTGATGACATGCCGGCACATATCAAGAGCATGCTGGTGGGAACCTCCGTGACGATCCCTATCCGCAAAGGCGCATTTCGCCTCGGTACCTGGCAGGGTATCTACTTGTGTGAGTTCCGAAACCGAGGTGGAACCCGGCGCATCGTTGCGACGCTACATGGTTCGGAAAGTTAGGAGTAGCTGCAGTTGGCATCTGCTGGCAGGCACGGGACGCCGCCTACCCCACAGATGACATACGGAGCGGAAGCCAACATGCCTTATTGGAGAGTTGCGTATGGCTGAACGAAATCCAATTCATCTTGCAGTCCGGTTGCTGATCGCAGCCACATTCGTGCTCGCGATCGGCGTTGCCTGCAGTCCCGTTTACATTCAGTCCACCCCGGGGCCGGATGTCACCGCTGACGGCGTTGTTGTGACATCGGACAGCGCGTCGGCCGCCGACGACTTTGCACAAGCAGGCGACTACGAATCCGCTATCGCCAGCTACACCCGCGCGATCGATGTGGATTCGGCGCGCGCGACGACCTACATAGGTCGCGCCAACGCGTATGCTGCGCTAGGAGAATTCGACAAAGCGATCGATGACCTCAACGCAGCAATCGAACTGGACGCAGACGCCAATGCGTACATTGCACGTGCGCGTGTGTACGCCGCCGCTGGTGACGTCGACCGCGCACTGGTGGACTTCTCCCAGGCCCTTGCCATCGACCCGGAGAACGATTCTACCCACATTGAGCGTGGACGGCTTTTCGAACAGGTGGGCGATCTCGACACGGCCGAGGAAGAATACAAGCGAGCCGCAAGCATGAACCTGGAAAGTGTAGATGCGCAGCTTGCCCTGGCTAGATTAGCAGAGCTACGCGAGGACCCTGCAACCGCCCTCGATTACTACACGAATGCGATCGAAATTGATCCACAGAACGCAGCTGCTTTCCAGGGCCGTGGTAACGCCTATCAGGAGATGGGCGAAACCGACGCTGCCCTGGAAGACTACACTACCGCCATTGATCTCGACCCGTCATTTCTCGGCGCTTATCGCAGCAGGGCAGCAATCTTCACCGATCTGCAAGATGAAGATTCCGCTATCGAGGACTACACAAGCATCCTGATGGCCGACCCCGAAAACGCTTCTGCCTACTACGCGCGCGGCAATGTCTACCGCGACCAGGGTGACCTGGAGGCAGCGTTGGCCGACTACGACTCGGCACTGGGGCTGGACCCTGAACTGGCGGGCGCCTATAGCAATCGCGCCCGTATCTACAGCGAGTCCGGCAAATTCGGTCTCGCGCTGGCGGACTATGATAGGTTGGTCGAACTGACGCCCGACGATGCGGTTGCCTACAGCAGCCGTGGCAGCGCGCAAGCTGCATTGGGAAACGCCGATGCTGCGCTGGCTGATTACCTAAAGGCAATTGAGCTGGACGGAGAGCTGGCCGCACCGTATGTCAACCGAGCGCGACTCTATTTCCAGCAAGGTCTCTTCGACGAGGCCATCGCGGACTACGGAAGCGTATTGGAACGTAACCCCGACGATGTGGAAGCCCTGCTGGGCAGAGCGGAGGCGCGCCTGGCCGCTGGCAACGCCAAAGGCGCTATTGCTGATTTCACCAAGACGCTGGAATTGGATGCGCAGAGCCCAGATGGCTATGCTGGGCGCGCTAGGGCCTATCTCGCAGGCGGAGATTCAGAGCATGCGATGGCAGACTATGATATGGCCATCCAGCTTGCGCCCGACTCCGCGTCCAATTACGTCGCGCGTGGCAATATCCATCGTGAGGCCGGCGACTTCGACTCGGCTGTCCAAGACTATTCGTCGGCCATCGAGCTGGAACCCGACGCAGTCGAGGCCTACTTGAGCCGGGGCGCGGTCTATGCCGAATCCGGCGATGACAAGTCCGCACTGGCGGATCTCACGCAAGCGATTTCCGTCGACCCGTCGCTGCCCGCGGCCTACCGCGCCCGCGCAGGGCTCTACGAGCGAGGCGGTGACTACCGGCACGCAATCTCAGACTATGCCGAGATCATTCAGCTCCAACCGGACGACGAATCCGCCTACCTCAGTCGCGCCAATGCCTACCGCCTGCAAGGCAGACCCGAACTCGCCCTCACCGACTACAGCCAGGCATTGGAGTTGGCTCCGCAGTCCGTCGCGGCGCTGTCGGGCCGGGCTCGCGTCTACGAGGACCTGGGCGACTTCGATGCTGCACTGGCGGACTACACCGCCGCTGTGGAACTTGAGCCAAATACAGCCCAGCATTTCGTTGATCGTGGCGATCTCTACCAACTCATGCAATCGTATGACGAAGCCATCGCGAACTACGATGCCGCCCTCCGTCTCGACAACAAGAGCGGGGCTGCATTCGAAGGACGGGCGCGCGCCCAAGCCTCTGCTGGCAACTTGGACAAGGCTATCGACGACTACTCACATGCCATCAAGCTCGAAGGCGGCAACGCGGACCTGCTGGCAGGTCGAGGCGACGCGTATCGGCTGCTCGGCAAGCTCGACGACGCGCTGGCCGACCTGAATGCAGCTATCGAAATGATGCCGGACTCTGCCAACTACTATGTCGCCCGTGGCCGTGTGTATGAGGCGAAAGAGAACTTGGACGCCGCATTCGCAGACTATCAGTTTGCCGCCGAACTCGAACCGGACAGCGCTGTCGCATTCTCCAGCATGGGCGCAGTCCACGCGGCCCGGGGCGAAGACGAGGATGCCATCACAGCCTATACCAAGGCAATCGATCTGGACCCGTCCAATGTCGCGTCTCTTGTCAACCGTGCCAGGATGTACGAGGGCATCGAAGATTATGCCTCTGCTGTCTCAGATTACAGCGCCGCGATTGAGCTCGATCCCGATAACCCGCAGCATTACGAGGCGCGTGCCAACGCACATCTCCTTCGAGGGTCAGACCAGAACGCGCTCGACGACTTGACACATGCCATTGAGCTGGACCCGGAACGCGCGCCGGCGTATGCGAATCGCGGCCGGCTCTACGAGGTGCAGGGCAAGACCTCACTGGCCGTGGCCGATTATCGCAAAGCGGCCGAGCTGGATAACCAAAACCCCGCATATCTCGTCAGCCTGGCAGCCGCCTACCGCTCTGCGGACGACGCTGAAGAAGCCCTAACTGCATACGATTCAGCCCTAGCGCTCGATTCAGGCTCTGCGGACGTTTTAGCGAGCCGAGGACGGGTATTGGCTTCCCTGGACCAAGTCGACGCCGCGCTCGCGGACTACACGGCGTCGCTTAAGATCGACGCAGATCAGGCGGGCGTGCTGCTCAACCGGGGCAATCTTTACGTGCAACAGGGCAAGACAGAACAGGCGCTCAATGACTTCAACACGGCCTTGGAGCTCGATCCCGAATTGACAAGCGCCAGGCTCGCACGCGGTTCCGTTCTGGCGGCGCTTGGACAACAAGAGGCCGCCCTAGCGGATCTCAACCAGGTAATCGACGAAGATCCTGAACTAACGACGGCGTACGCCACCCGTGGGCAGTTACTCGAGGCGATGGGAAAGCATGACGAAGCGATCGAGGATTTTGACCACGCCATCGATCTGGACGAAGGCGCGGCAATCTCGTATGTCAACCGCGGCAATGCATTTGCTGAAGAAGGCGCATACGACGATGCCATCGCCGACTTCAACCAGGCGCTCGCCATCGACCCGAATCAGATCAACGCTCTGCTCAATAGGGCCATCGCCCTGCTCGCCCTCGACGATACCGATAGCGCATTGGCGGACTTCAACCGCCTTATCTCGAATGACCCTGAACTTGCCGTCGCATATAACGGGCGGGGACAAGTCTACTGGGCCATGGACGAAAACGAGCGTGCGCTAGCCGATTACGACAAGGCCATCCAACTCGATTCAAGTATGACGGGTGCGTTTCTGAATCGCGCCAATCTCTACTTGGCCCAGGGCGACACGGACAGCGCGCTAGCTGACTTCAATACCGCGCTCATGCTCGATGATAAGGCCGCCGGTCCGTACTTGAGCCGCGGCAGCATCTATCAGGAACGCGGCGATACCGATAAGGCCATTGCCGACTTCACCAAGGCCATTAACCTGGACCCGAAACTCGTTCCCGCCTACCTGAACCGTGGTAACGCGTACAGCGCTCTCGAAGAATACGACAAGGCAATCGCAGACCATACCAAGGCGCTGGAACTCGAGCCTGACCTGGCTGTGGCACACTTCATGCTGGGTAACACGTATGCTTTGCAGGCCGAGTACGGGGACGCCGTCGACGAGTTCACGCAGGCTCTGGACCTGGACCCGACACTGGCCATCGCCTACGTCAATCGCGGAAATGCCTACAACAATCTTGGGGAGACTGAGTCCGCGCTGGCCGATCACTCCAAGGCAATCGAGATGATCCCAGATTTTGCCATCGCCTACTATAGCCGCGGCCTCGTCTACCGCAACCGCGGAGAGACCGACAAAGCCATCGCTGACTTCGAAAAGACCGTCGAGCTTTCCGTCGGCGACCCGCTCAGGGACCTGGCCGAGGAACAGCTAGGCGAGCTGAAGGGGTAGGCACAACGTAAGTCCGGTCTGCGCGATGAACCAATCCCGCCTACGGGCTAGTGTACTCGCGATGTGAGGTCGTTGTCAGCGTGCGAAGGACCTCCATGTCTGCATTCCCGCCGCTGACGACTACTACAATATGATCTCCTTTTAGGGGCGCCTTGTCTTGCCGAAGGGCGGCGATGCCCACAGCACCGCCGCCCTCAACGACCACTCGCTCTTCCTCTAGCATATAGACCATAGCTTCCGCGATATCAGCCTCGCTGACCAACACGCTGTGGTCCACGTACCGGCGCACGAGATCGATGGTGTAGTGGTTTTGCGGGCCGAATCCCCCCATCAGACTGTCGGCCAGCGTCGGTTCCTCCGCAAGCTGGACGGCATGACCGGAGCGAAGGCTCCAGTACATGACTGGACCGCGTTCCATCGACACGCCGACTGTGCGAATACCGCGGTCTGCGTGCTTGATCGCAAGCGCGATCCCCGACATAAGTCCGCCGCCCGATAACGGCACGACCACTGTGCTCACCTCGGGCAGATCTTCGAGGATTTCCAATGCAATAGTGCCCTGACCGCAGATGATGGCAGGGTCGTCGAAGGGCGACACAAGCGTCAGTCCTTGGCTCGCAGCGAGCTCCGTTGCGTGGGCCTCGGCCTCCTCCTGATCTGCGCCGTGTACCACGACCTCGGCGCCCAAACGGCGGATGGCATCCATTTTGTGGTGCAACACTAACGTCGGCACGCATACGACCGCGCGCATGCCGAGCTGCACAGCGATTGTCGCCACTGCCTTGCCATGGTTGCCGGTCGACACTGTGACCACACCGTTTTTCCGCTCTGCGGGCGTCAATTGTAGCAGCCGATTGGCAGCGCCGCGCAGCTTGAACGACCGGGAAGTTTGCTCGCTCTCAAGCTTGAGATAGACATTGCGACCGCTCTGCTCGGACAAAATGCGGGACCTGACCAGCGGTGTATGTCTCACAAACGGACAAATCCGCTTTCGCGCAGCGAACACATCCCTCAACGTGATCTCGCTCGGCAAGGCCGCGCTCAGTGGTACCTCAACATGCTCGGACATTTGCTGTCCCTTTCTCTAGACGCCGTCTTGGTAAAATCGCGCACTCTCGGCACGGCCGCCCCACGTCGCCGAATTGTCCTGAAACGTAAGCCATAGCTCCGATAGTATCAAAGAATGCGCCCACCAGCACCACCCGAGACTTGCCCGCGCCGGACTCGGCCTGTATAATCGTTCGGACATGGAGAGGTCGCATAGTCTGGCCTAGTGCGCGGGCCTGGAAAGCTCGTAACCTGCAAGGGTTCGAGGGTTCAAATCCCTCCCTCTCCGCCTTGATTGGTGAAGCAAATTCGTGTGTTTGCATCGCTTCGTCAGCCGCTGGGTCCTGTGCGGCAGAACACTGTGAACCCCGCCAGGGCCGGAAGGCAGCAACGGTAAGCAGACCGTTTTGGGTGACATGGGGTTGCCTGGCGTCCTGGCGAAGCGATGCAAGGACACGAGTTTTTTGTGCCCATCACCGGAAGGGGTGACGCACCATGAG
This sequence comes from Caldilineaceae bacterium, assembly GCA_046259705.1. GTDB lineage: Bacteria > Chloroflexota > Anaerolineae > Caldilineales > Caldilineaceae > JASGTU01. Next base: position 22,296 of record JBJYXA010000508.1, on the reverse strand, counting down.
CCGGTCGACCACACGGACGTCTTCCGAATTCTTCTATGAGAAACTGGCTGCTCGTATCGGCGCAATAGATAGTCTGCTCTGCGTCGGACTGGACCCAAATCCTGCTCAACTGCCGGCTCGCTTCGCCGACCTCGGCATCACATTTGCGGAACAGCTGCTGGCCTGGAACAGCAGCATCATCGAAGAGACTGCAGACTACGCCGCCGCGTTCAAGCCCAACATCGCCTTTTTCGAAGCGCAGGGGCCCGACGGGTACGATCTGCTGCGTGCAACCCTGGACGCCATCCCTCCCGACATACCCGTCATCCTGGACGCCAAGCGCGGCGATATCGGCAACAGCTCGTCGGCCTATGCACGAGCCATCTTTGATCAACTCGGCGTGGACGCGGTGACCCTGAATCCCTACTTGGGTCAAGATAGCCTGCAGCCGTTCCTCGACCACGAGGACAAGGGCTGTTTCCTCCTGTGCAGGACTTCGAACGCAGGCTCCGCCGACTTTCAGGAGCTGGAGATCAGCGACTGGCGCACCCTCGACCGCGAAGCGAATCAGCCGCTCTATATCCGAGTCGCGCGCACGGTGACGGGCTGGGCCAACAACATTGGCCTCGTCGTCGGCGCAACTTATCCTGAATCGCTTGCCGCCGTACGCACGGTTGCACCGGACGCGTGGATACTCGTGCCTGGCGTAGGTGCACAGGGTGGCGCTATCGAGGAGACGCTCGAGGCTGGGCTACGCGGCGATGGACTGGGGCTACTCCTTAACGTCAGCAGGGGTATCAGCCTGGCCGAGGATCCGGGTATGGCCGCGCGCCAGTACAGCGAACAGTTGCGTCCAGGACGGCAACGCCCCGTGCACGCTGCGCATTCGGTTGGCGCAACCGACGATGGTCGCGCTGAATATGCCGAAGCTATTGGTGCCGAAACCATACAGACGGAAGCATCTTCAACGTCGGGTGCGGAGACCGTTCGCCCTGCTCAGGATGACCGTGACCGTCAGCAACACCTCGATGAATTGGCAGCAAACTTGGTGCAATTGGGCGCCATCCAATTCGGTGAGTTCACACTGGCGAGCGGCATAACCTCTCCCTTCTACATTGACCTGCGCCTTCTGGTTGGCGACCCTTCGGTCCTGGCCTCCGCTGCCGAACGCTATGCGATGATTCTGGACCACCTGACTGTCGAGCGCATCGCAGGCGTGCCCTACGCCGCCCTGCCAATCGGCACGGCAGTTTCGCTTAGGTCTGGACGTCCAATGATCTATCCCCGCAAAGAGGTGAAGGACTACGGGCTGCAACGCGGCATCGAAGGCGTGTGGAATCCGGGCGAACATGTGGTGATCATCGAGGACTTGGTCACTAGCGGTGGTAGTACGTTGCGTTCGGTGGAGCGTCTTCGCGAGGCGGGCCTCATCGTCGAAGACGCCATCGTGTTGATCGACCGTGAACAAGGCGGGGTGGAGAATCTCGCCAAACACGGTGTGGCGGTCCATAGTGTTATGACGCTGTCGTACCTGCTCGACTCCCTCGAACGCCAAGGTGTGGTGGCGCCCGAACAGATTGCCACCGTGCGCGAGTTTGTACGCGAAAGCCAAATCAAATGACGCGCCTCGCCGTCGATTTCCTGGGTACGTCCCTGCGCACACCACTCGTCTTGGCGAGCGGCATCTGGGGTACCAGCGTGTCCCTGCTGTCGCGAGCAGCGCACAACGGCTGCGGCGCGGTGACAGCCAAGAGCTGCGGGCCAGTCGAACGCACCGGACATGTGAACCCCACCTGTATCGACTGGGGGCACGGACTGATCAACGCCATCGGCCTCGCCAACCCCGGCGTTCACGCCGAGGTAGAGCTGCTGAAGGCGGCCGCTCTTGCGCTGGAGAAGACAGGTACCCCGCTGATTGCCAGTATCTTCGCCGGTTCGCCACAAGAGTTTGCCACAGTAGCACGCGCCGCATCCACCGCACACCCCGCGTTCATCGAACTCAACATCTCCTGCCCCAATGTAGCCAGCGAATTCGGTGAGCCCTTCGCAGGGTCGCCTGCCGCGGCGGCGGAGGTCACCGCCGCTGTAAAGGAGGCGCTGCAAGAGACTGGCATTCCCGTAATCGTGAAACTGGCGCCCAATGTGCCCAGCGTCGCCCGCGTGGCCTGCGCAGTGGTCGATGCTGGCGCCGACGCACTTTGCGCTATCAACACTATGCCCGGTATGCTGATCGATGCGGCGGCGCGACAACCGGTGCTCGCCAACCGCAGTGGCGGCATTAGCGGAGCCGCACTGAAGCCCATCGCGCTGAAATGTGTGTACGATCTCTACAGCGCGTGCCCGCAGACGCCCATTATCGGCACCGGCGGCATCACTACCGGGTTGGACGCGATCGAGATGATCATGGCTGGCGCGACAGTCGTGGGCGTCGGCAGTGCAGTGTACACACGAGGCGCTTCTGCTATCCATGAAATTTGCGTGGAATTGGACTCCTGGCTCGCTGTGCATGGCGTGGACGGCATACAGTCCCTGCGCGGCGCGGCGCACGAGAGAATTCACTACGATGCAAGCCCATCATCCCCGCCCGTGCCGCCGGTACACTGAACTATTGGCATGCGCGTCGCCCGTGGCGCATGCAACCCGATTCCCGACGCAGGCGTAACACTTTTCGCAGATGGCGAACCTTTCGACCGAATTCTCAATAGTCCCAAACGCGCCTGCCCAGCGCCGCGCTTTGCGCATCGCAGGCCTCGTTACAGCGCTTGTCTCCTTGGCATGGCTGCTCAGCTCGCAGCCGCTCACCTACGTTTCGTTGGCATCGGTTGTCGTTGTTTCTGCGGTGCTTCTGCTGCGTTGGCCGTGGCTTATTTGGCCCGTTCTCGCCTTCCTGTTGCCGTACTCCAGTTCCTTGCGCGTCGGTCCCATCACGGGAACCGAAGTCATCCTCTTCACCGCCGCCTTCCTGTGGCTCCTGGGCGGTACCCGGCGCGACAGCCTGCAACTGTATTCGTATTCGATAGTCATTCTTCCACTGCTGTACGCGGCCGTATTGCTGCTCTCCTTGCTCTCCGCCGTCGGTTTGGCGGAAGGCATAGCTGAGGTGGTAAAATGGGCCGAGTTTGCGCTGGTAGCTGCAATGTTGCCGGCCATGACGGCGCCAAAGAATTCCATCTGGACGGCTGTCGCACTGATTGTCGGTGCGGTTGTCCAATCGTTGCTCGGGCTCTATCAGTTCTGGTTTCAAATAGGACCGGAGTGGTTCGTACTTTTTGGCCGTTACATGAGGGCCAGCGGTACGTTTCGCCAACCGAATCCCTATGCCGGTTATCTCGGCGTCATTCTGCCCATCGCCGTCAGTTTGGCTATTTGGGCATGGGCAAGCCTTCGGGGGGGCAGATGGCGTGTTTCCGCGCTGGCTTGGGCCGGGTTCTATTCCGTTGCCGCGCTTGTCATTCTGGCCGGACTACTGGCAAGTTGGAGTCGCGGCGCTTGGCTGGCCGCCGTGGCGGCGTTTCTTGTGGTAGTCGCGGTCCGCAGCCGATGGGGCATGGTGCTGGCGCTGGTAGCCGGAACGACGGTGTTGCTGGCCGGCGCTACCGCGCTAGTTTCGGCCACGAGGTTGCCGCTGCAACTGCAGCTACGGTTGCAGGGCGTGACCGAACTCGTGAGCCCCTGGCGGCTTCTGGCAGCGCCCGTGACGGATGAGAATTTCGCGCTGATCGAACGGCTGGCACATTGGGTTGCCGGGTATCGCATGTGGGCGTCTGCGCCTTGGCTCGGCATCGGTGCAGGCAACTTCGAACTGGCATATGGCCAGGTTAACATTCCGGTTTGGGCCGAACCGCTGGGGCATGCCCACAATCTCTACCTAAATGTATTGGCCGAATCTGGTCTGGTCGGCTTCGTGGTTTTTGTGATATTCTGGACGGGTTTGGCGATTTGGACTTGGCGCCGAGCCCACGCTGTCAACGGTTGCGGAGCGGATTGGTCCCAGGCGATGGCGGCCGGCGTCCTTGGCAGCATGACTTACTTGACCATACACAACTTTGTGGATGTACTTTTTGTACAAGGCATATATCTTGCGCTCGCGCTGCCGGTTGCCGTATTGGCGTCCGCTACGACGAGCAGAGACCTAAGGGACGGCTGAGGGTAGCCGTCCACGTCAATCTAGTTTTTGGGGCAGACCGCAGTTGAACATCACATACGTGCGCAATCTCGCAGAGTCGAACCGCAGGGAATTCAAACGATTTGCCAAGTTTGCCATGGTCGGCGCCGCCGGTTCGGTCACGGACTTCACGGTGCTGAATGTCATGGTGCAGGTTTTCGGTGCAACGCTTCTCCTTGCCAACACGGTCAGCTTCATCGTGGCCGTCATGCAGAACTTCACCCTCAATCGGCTTTGGACGTTTCCAGAAAGCCGTACGCGTGACGCCCGGCGGCAACTGGCGCAATTCGCAGTGGTTTCCGTTGTCGGCTTAGCCATTAACCTCCTGGTCGTAATGGCAGTACACCACAGTTTGGACTATTTCTGGATGTCGATGTTTGGCCCCGAGGTCGGCTATATCGTTAGCTACAATTTTGCCAAAGCCTTCGCAATCGGTGTCGTACTCTTCTGGAATTTCACGGCCAACCGTCTCTGGACATACAGAGGTCTCTAGCGGCCCAACGCCATGACCACCGTTGCGGTTGACTATACGCCCGCTATCCGCCAATCGGCGGGCATCGGCCGTATTGTTCGCGGCCAGGTCTCCACGTTTCTCGCTCAGAACCCAACCTGGGATATCAGGCTCCTTGTCGTCGGGCGCCTTACTGATAACCAGCGCGCCGCCGCGCCGGCGCACCTCCACGGCACCACCCTCGACGAACGCAACATGGTGCGCCTATGGCATCGGCTCGGCAGCCCCCTTCCACCGGTGGAATACTATACGGGCGGACCGCTGGACCTGTTCCATGCCACGGACTTTGTCCTGGCGCCGAATCATGCCCGCAGAACCGCTCTCACCATCCACGATCTCGCCTTCCTCCACTATCCAGACGCGTCGCAACCCGGTCTTTACCGTTACCTGAATGTCGTCGTACCGCGCAGCATTCGCGCTGCTGACCACATCATCGCCGACAGCTACCATACGGCGCGCGATGTACAGGCCATCTTTGGAATTGCGGCGGAACGAATTTCGGTAGTTCAGGGCGCGGTCGACTTTGATCGTTTTCATCCAGTCACTGATTTTGACATGCTGGCCGGGGTAAGAACCAAGTATGGGATCGGCGTCCGTCCCTACCTGTTTTCGTTGAGCAGCTTGCAGCCGCGTAAGAACTTCGTGCGTCTTATAGAGGCGTTTGCGCTCGCGCGCGAGCAACTAGGCAGCGACCACATACTCGTCATCGGCGGCGCCAAGGGTTGGCTGTACGACGAGATATTTGCTAAGGTGGAGGAGTTGAACCTGGACGACGCCGTGAACTTCGTGGGCTTCGTAGCCGATGAAGATTTGCCTGCTCTGTATAGCGGCGCCGACCTATTTGCCTATCCGTCGTTGTACGAAGGATTCGGACTGCCGATTCTGGAGGCGCTGGCGTGCCGCACGCCCGTGCTTGCAGGCAGGAATTCGTGTCTGGCCGAAGCAGGCGGACCGGGTGCAGTCTACGTCGATGCCGAAGACGTGAACGATATCGCCGCCGGCCTCATGCGGCTGTTGGGCGATGCATCACTCGCGGCTCAAATGACTGCTGCTGGCCTTATCCACGTTTCGCACTTTACTTGGGAGCGAAGTGCTGCGCAGCTCAAGACGGCATACGAACGAACATTGGCATCCTGATCATGGAAGAATCGCCAGAGAGAATCCTGCCGGGCAAGAGTCCGGACGAGACGGCCACGACGTTAACGCTCTTTCTGCAACCAGAGCATTCCAACAGTCTGGGTACGGTTCACGGCGGCGTCGTTCTCAAGCTTTGTGACGAATGTGGTGGAATCGTCGCCCGCCGTCACTCGCGTAGACCGGCCGTGACGGTCACGGTGGACAGTGTGACATTTCACCGTCCTGTGCTGGTCGGCCAACTGCTGCTCGTGCACGGCAAGCTGACCTACGTAGGCTGTACCAGCATGGAGGTCGAACTGCGTGTGGAGGCCGAGGATCTGCTCACCGGCGAGCGTATTCACACCAACAGCGCCTATATCGTCTATGTAGCCTTGGATGATGAGCGCCGTCCCACACGCGTACCGCCGCTGTTGTTGCAGACCGATCCGGAGCGTGTACGTTTCAGGGAAGGCGAAAGACGCCAGGAGCGACGCATTGCTGCGAAGAGGCACGACGAGGATGGTGCATAGCGCCGTGCGATCTGTCTCTGAGCGACTCCGGTCCGCCAGGCCCTCGGCGCCGGAACAAACCTTCATAGGATTGCTCCGGCCGTGAACGCCCGACTGAGCATCAAATGGGCGCGTTGGCTGTGGCCGTCCGCGAGCCTCATCACCTTGGTCGGCTACTTTCGCCCCTGGGTGCCGCATCGCGTGGCGGGGCTGGCCATTCTGGGGCTCGACTTGGGTGAATATGTCAAGTTCTTGCCCCCCGGAGACAGAGGAGGCATTCCAATCTGGCGGGAAGGATTCTACGTCCCGCTATTCGCCGTGGCTTTGGCGTGTAGTCTACTGTCTCACCGTCGAGCATATGCCTACCCATTCTGGCTGCGGCTGGCACTAGTCCTGCTTGGGGTGATTGCAACGCTGAACATGTTGCCGCCAGCCTGGTCACCGGCAGTCCTGCGTACGCCCGAATTCCGCCTCCAGACCGTAGCCATCGTCGCCTCCCTGGTGCTACTAGCCCTTAGTCCCGTGCTGGCACTGCTCCCCTCGCTTCTGACCTATACGTTCATCGCGGTGATCAGCGCCGCGGGAATCTGGTTCCCGCTGACCGGATTTCTGCAGGCCCTGCCGCGCATCTCCGCCCTGTACGGACACGCGCTTCGCCCTGGCTGGGCGTTGATACTCACCGTTGCCGGGCTGTTGCTGTTGCTAGTAACCAGTTGGATTGGCTATCGCCTTGAGGCTATAACGCAGCGATAGCTGTTAGCCGCCCTCTGCAGGCAGTGTTCTGTCGTCCTGGCGGTCACCCGTTTGCGCTGCGCCGCCGGCATCGGTTGGACCTTCTGCCTTCGCCTCCGCAGCTTCCTGCGGCGACACGGTCGCGGGCTCAGTCGCTACCGGAGAAACCACTTGCGTGGGAATAACTGGTTGGCCGGTGGGCAGCGGCGCACATTTTTCCGGCGACTTGCGATTGGCATCGATCATGGCTGGTGCGTTCCAAATGTCGTCCACAACGCGTTGCGGTTTTTCCGGGTCGGTGATGATGAGTACCGATGCCCCCGAATCGGTGATGTGGCTGTCCAGCTCCTTCAACGTAATACCGCTGGCTCTTACGCTGCCGGGGTCGAGGGATATACCAAACCGTACCAGCTCGGCAATCTGTACGAAGGACAGGTCGGTGCTGAACGAGTTTCGGAATGCCTTCCACAGTTCGGGGAAGCGCAACAGTAGATTGTCACTGAGCACCCGGTCGCGCATGGCCCAGAGGAACTCTCGCTGGCGGTTCGACCGGCCGATATCACTTTCGCGCAGTCGCAACCTTACATACCAGTACGCGGACTCGCCGTCGAGATGCACATCGCCCGCGGGCAGCGTGAAGTATTCCCATGCTCCGGTATCGAGGTTGTAGATCGGCTCAAAAAATGGGCATTCCAGGTGCAAATCCACACCACCGACCGCATCGACGACCGACTGAAAACCCGTCATCTCAAATCGGATCCAGTGCTGGGTTTCGATGCCGAACGTATGGCTCAACACCTCTGACACGAGCGCGGGACCGCCGCCTTCCACTCGATTGACACGCTCTCCGATGTAGTCCGCTTGGTTGATACGGCCGTAGCCGTAGTTCGGGATTTCGATGTACAGGTCGCGCGGTATGCTCAGCACTGCCACACGTTCACGATCGCGGTCGATGCCTACCACCATGATCGTATCGGTGCGCCAACTCGAATCATACGGCCGCCTATCGGTGCCGAGGATCAGGAGGTTTTCGGTTTCGCTCCATGCAAATGCCGGATCCGAGGGGGAACGTTCGCTTCCTTCGTACTGCGGGGGCGCTTCGCCGGGCGCCTCGTACTGCTTTGCAAACGCCCGCGGTCCATAATTCGGAACGGGTACATCACCCGACGGCGTCAGGACGACCTGTTCTGGCATCGGTGTAGGCATACCGACGAAGGGAGACTGCTTGCAGCCCGCAACTGCCAGCACAATGACGCAGGAGATAACGCAGATCGGCAAATACTTAAAGCAGCGATTGATGGGCAAACTGTTTTCGAATCCCAATGTTCGGGTGGTGGTAGCAGGCGGCGGTCGTGGCGATGGCTGGGAGTATCCTGTCCCTAACGGCGCGCTACGATTCGAGTCTTTCTTGGTTCAAAGATTGATACAGATCGCGGCTAATGGCGTAGGACCAGTCGTGCCCCGTCCAGAAATCGGCGAGATTCGTATTGCCAGCGGATGCATAGTGCCGCGCCTGCAGCACCATCTCCAATTTGTCGGCATCGCGAACAAGTTTCGCTTCGGCAGTTTCAGACGCAGCATACTCCTGCCACAAGACCATCATTTGCTCACCGCCTGGTACGTCTTTCAGCATCGCGACCATTGCGTCCCGTTCAGCAATGTGTTTCCGGCCCGCGCCGATGTACGAAGTTGCCTCCTTGGGCAGGTCGGTGATCATGCTTTCGGCAAGATCGTGGACGAGCGCCATCCTTACCACGCGGCCCACATCCAAGCGCACAGGTGCGTCAGCCTCCGCTGCCGCGCTTACCTGTTCCGCGTTGACCTGTTCGGCCAGAACCGAGGCAAGCAACGCCGTGCTGAAGCTATGGTCCGCCACGGATTCTGGCAGTGATATGCCTGCCAGCAGCCACCCCGTCCTAGGCAACCGCTTCAGTCGCAACACACGCTCCAGCAGCGCTATCATGGCTTGCGTAGCGTTTGCCAGAGCAGGTAAAGCGCCTGGTTCGTCAATCGTACGGAGGTGTAGTCATCTGCGCCGCCGTAGTTCAGCTCCTGCCCCGCCTCTCCATGCTCGGCCGACAATGCGATCCACGTGTGTCCTGCTGCCCTGCCAAATATGCCGCCGTCCGGATCGGAAGTGCCGATTAGGGCCAGCCCATACGTCGCGCCCGTCGAGACTCGTAGGCCGCCGGCGCACGCAAGTACGGACTCCGAACGCAACATGTCGACGGCCTTGGCCATTGACGCCGCCTCTGCACAAGGCAAGCCATGGTTTTCGGCCGTTGTACTCGGGAGCAGCACGTCCGGTCCGCCCACTGCGCTGCGGATGCGGTTCGCTAGGGGCGCGATCTCGTTCGTCTCGAAGACCGACAGCGTCGCGCCCTGCGATGCGAGCAAACCAACCACGACCTGCTCCAACTCTTCATCCGCGGTCTCACTGTAGATGAAGTCGCCCACTCGGTCGTACACTTCCGCGGCAACCTGGTCAATGAGGACTTCGGCTTCGTCGATCGAATCCGCCCGCGCCGTGATGCGAATGTCGGCCTGCGCGGTCTTGGCAGCCAGCCCAACGGTGGGATTGCCCCGCAGCATCAAGTCGCCAAGCCGGTCGTCGATACTGCTTTCACCGATGCCAATCGTTCGAAGCACGCGCCTGCGTATCACTCCCTCGTAGCCCGACCGTCTGCGAAGATATGGCAGCACACTATCGTGCATTAGCCGCATCATCTCACGCGGTACGCCGGGTATGGCAATGACCGCCCCCTGTTCCGTTTCTACGATGAATCCGGGCGCGGTGCCCACTGGATTCGGGATAAGGATGCTTCCGGAAGGAATCAAGGCCTGTTGCCGGTTGTTGTCGGTCATTCGTACGCCAAACCGTGCAAATCGCTCTTGCAGTGCGCTCAGCGCCTCCTCGTTGAGCAGCAGCTCCCTCCCTGTCGCTTCCGCGATCGCCTGCCGTGTGATGTCGTCCGCAGTGGGACCGAGCCCACCGGTCACGATGAGGACATCGCTGCGCGATAGTCCGAGCTCCAGTACGCTTTTCACCCTGGCGGTGTTGTCACCTACCGTCGTCTTGAAATACAGATTGACGCCCGCGTCACGTAGCTGCTGCGCGATCCAGGCTGCGTTCGTGTCGACGATCTCGCCAAGAAGAATTTCGGTACCGGTAGTGACGATCTCCGCTGAGATCGGCGTATTCGCAGGTGACATAGAAGAAAGTCCAGGCTAGACCATCAAAGCAGCCTGGGCACGGATCGATTTAATCTTGTCGGCCAGCTCGGGGTGTTCGCTGGCGCGCGTCTGCTGCTCAAATGCTCGAAGACTGGCGACGAAGTCCGGGGTGACGAGGTGGTGGTTCTCGCGCAGCAGCGAGCGTACTGCTGCGTCGTTGGGCGCAGTAATTAGCCGGTTGAGCAAACGCATATCCTCAGGCATGTTTTCCTCGAGGATGGCCATAGCTTGCTCATAGACGCGCATCAGACGCCGCGCTGCACCTGTGGACCCCGCCTCCTCCATGCGTCCAATATGCTGCGCCACCAAGGCTAGGAATGTTTCATCCAGTTCATCGGCGTGCTCGCGCAGCGCCTTCTCCGTATCCGTTGCCTGCAGGATCTCTTGCAAAAGCACTTGCGCATCCTGCACCGCACTCTCTTGCGCTTGTCGCTGTTGATCGGCGAGCTGATCTTGCAGCCCGACCAGAAATTCACGCAGCGCCTCGAGCCGTTCCTTTTCCTCTTCCGATCCAGCCTGGTCGATTCGCTGTGCAAGCATCATCAGAAACTCATAGTCTGCCGCAATTCCGGTGACCATGGCAAAGGTGCCGACCATACGTTCAGCGTCTTCATCCTGCCACGCATCGAGCACGATATCCAGCACTTGCTGTCGCGTCGTACTCTCAGACACCTTGTTCAGCATGGCCTGGATCTTTTCCGCTTGCTTCTTCACTTCCTTGCCCGCTTCAGTCTTCTCCAGCAGCTTATCGCGCAGCAACGTGAGTGATTCAAGCTCTTTGGATTCACTCTGAGACCGTGCCAGCAACAAAATCTGGTCCAACATCGTGAAGAACTCGCGGTCGACAAGCCCCTTGCTTCGCTCGAGGGCAATGTCCAGCGCCTTGTCATCTTTGGCGAGGCCGATTAGCCTCTGCAACAAAGCCGATTGGTCGCGCTGGCGGCGCAGCATTTCGGGCGTAACCCCTTCAAACTCCCACAGCTTCTCCATAAGCCGGTCCAGGTCGACGTACTCCCGTGGCTGGAGCATATAGCCCCGCTGCGACCCCGACGGGATCTTCGACATCAGTCGCTTGGTCAGGTCGCCAATTACCTTCTCTCGCTGCACTGCGTCGCCTGCCCCCGTCATGGGCGCGTATACCCCCAGGAACTCGTGCTCCGGGTCGTGAATGAGCAGCGGCGCGCTGAGCTGCCCGCTTGCTCCGCACGTGCGGCATACCCCTACATTGATCTGTCCGCTCAACAAAGCGTTTCTCAACTCCGGGTTGGCCCCTAGGTCGATGATGCTGAAAACGGGCGCCACGTATGTCGAACCACAATTGGGGCACTGTACCTGAGCGCCCTGGGGCGGGAACAAAAAGTCGGGTGCCTTGCCGGGCTCAGGCTGGCCACGCGTCCCCGGCTCGTTGGGCTTGGCCTCGGCCGGCGCCTGTTCCTGGCTCGGTGCACCCTCCGCCTGCGCTTCCTGCGACTTGGCCGGTTGGCGACTCGCCGAACCGTAGCCGGAGGCTATTTCAATCTTGCCTTCCTGTTTCGGATTGTTTTCTTGTCCAGGCAGCAATATGCCACTCATGGTTGATCCTTTTCACATACATTCCCTTGTAGACACATCAGAGGATTGTAACTGAATCCCCGCCGCCGACCAAGAAACGCCTCGCTCACTTTGTCGACGAGTGTGGGCAGAATCACGCGAAACGCCAGAACGCACCTAATGCAGTAACGGGACAGATACTCGGTTTCTCGGACTCCACCGTTCTCTGGCTATCCTGTTGCCGAGACCGAGTATCTCATCTGCATGCGCACTAACGACCAATGGCTGGCAGCTCACGCAGACTGCGAACTTCAGGGCCGTCGGCAGGTTGCCAGAAGTCGTCGTCCGGAAAGATGCCAAGCGGCCTGGGCGCGTCCAGATATCTCTTCATCGCCCGGTAACCAGCCGCAAACATCTCCTCCGTGTGCGAAAAGTCCTGGAACCAGACGTCGTTGAAATCGCTGATGTATAAGTGATGCAAGTCGACTTCTTCGTTGTCGCGCGCGCGCGCCAGATCACGCCGCAGAGCCTGCACGATCATGGTATTTACGCTCCGAAACGCCACTTCAATGACGCCTTCGGCGTACGACGGCTCCTGTTCCGCTTTGGAGACGTTGATCACGTAGATCTCCGTTGCGCCACGATCCATCGCGTAGCTGGCAGCGACGTTGGCTAGAATTCCGCCGTCCACGAGTTGTAATCCCATGAAGCGCACGGGTGGGTGAATAACCGGCACCGACGCGCTGGCCAATACTGCGTCCTCCACCGGCATATTGAGGTCCTCGCCAAACATGAAAAGCCGGTTGCTGCGCAGATCGGCCGCGGGTACGAACAGCGGAATCCGCAGTTGACCGAAGCTGGTCATCCCTTCGCGCAGACCATCCTGGATCAGACGGCGTATGCCTGCGTTATCGTACAGACTGTCCTTCTTGCGCAGGACACGCCAAGCAACTGTGGCCAAGTTGCCCGGATAGATCGTCTTCGTTGTGACTTCTCGCCAGTGATTGGCGAGGTTGTTCAGCGTGGCTTCCGAAAAACCGCTAGCAGACACATACGCGGCATTGATGCCACCCACCGAGGTCCCGACTAGAAATGAAGGTCGGATGCCCGCCTCGAGCAGAGCGCCCAGCGCGCCGACCTGGAGCGGTCCCCGGTTTGAACCCCCACTCAGTACAAACGCTCGCACGGTCCCCTCCCCGGGCGTTTGCCACGGATATTAGCACCGCCGGAACTACGAACCCGACTGCGCGCCTTCGATTACGACCACGTACTCGCCCTTCAATTGCTTTCCATCCACAAGCGCATGCAGCGCCGAGATCGTTCCTCTATCGATACGTTCATACAGCTTCGTCAGATCATTCGCGAGCGCTGCGCGTCTGTCTCCGTACACCACCAGGGCGTCGGCCAAGAAGGCGGCCAGCCTGTACGGGCTTTCGTAGAAAACCAACGTGTGCGGCGACTCTGCATCCACTTCCAAGAATCGCGTTCTCGGCCCCCGCTTGCGCGGCGGGAACCCCCGATAAGTAAAGCTGTGTGCAGGCAGCCCCGAAAGTACGACGGCCATGATGAGCGCCGCTGCTCCCGGCGCCATCGTCAGCTCAATACCCGCGCCGGTTTCATTTTCCTGCAGCACGCTGCGCACCAGCGTAAACCCGGGATCCGAGATCCCCGGTGTGCCGGCGTCCGATACGACGGCAACGGATTGTCCTGTACGCAGCAGGCCGAGGATTCGATTCCCGGCCCGGTCTTCATTGTGTTCGTGAAACGAGATCTGCTGCGCTTCAATTCCGAAATGTTTCAATAGCCTGCCCGTCTTGCGCGTGTCTTCGCTGGCAACGACGTCGGCAGTACGCAGAATTTCCAAAGCGCGCAGAGTTATGTCATCCAGGTTGCCGATGGGTGTCGCCACGAGATACAAAGTTGCCATGGGTCGGGGACCGGTTCGCTACGCCGTCAGCGTACCCTTGGTGCTGGGCACGTCCGTCCGTCGTTCGTCCAGTCTCCATGCGCCGTCGAGCGCCCTGCCCAAAGATTTGAATAGCCCCTCCACTTTGTGGTGATCATTGCGTCCGTACAGGACCTGCGCGTGAAGGTTCATGCGGCCGTGGACGGCGAGCGACTCAAACATGTGAAAGATCAGGTCGGTTCCCAACGTCCCAACGCGCGGCGTGTCAAATCCCGCGTCGAAGACGCAATAGGGCCGGCCGCCCAGGTCCACCACAGTCAATGCCAGCGATTCGTCCATGGGAACGTAACTGTGCCAGGTGCGCACGATTCCCGCGCGGTCCCCCAGGGCCTGGTCGATGGCCCGGCCCAGGCAGATCATCACGTCTTCGGCAGTGTGATGATCGTCGATATGTAGGTCGCCTCTTGCCCGAACCTCCAGGTCCATCAGTCCATGGCTGGCCATCAACGTCAGCATATGGTCCAGAAAGCCGATCCCGGTGTCGACAGCCGTGCGACCGCGCCCGTCAAGATTGATGGTCAGGGTTACCTTTGTCTCATTTGTTTCGCGTGTGACCGTTGCAGTTCGCACAAGTCTTCCTCGTTTGATAGGTACGCAGTCCTAGATGAGCGCACTTTTCTTGCGACGAGACCAATGGAGTTAGGGTCTGCTCTGTCTCGCCGCCAACACTATTGACCAATCCTTTGTAGTACGGACACGAGCCGATCGGTCTGATCCGGTCGGCCAACAGAAATGCGTATGCACGATTCGAGCCCAGGCGACGAGTAGTAGCGTACCATGACACCATTGCGCTCCAGCGTCTCCTTTAGCTCGCGTGCCGGCATGCCCGTGACTTTGCACAGGATGAAATTTGCCTCGGACGGCCACGGTTCCAAGAACGTAACCTCTGACAGCAGTTCGTAAAGGCGGACACGCTCCTTGCGGAGCAGTTCTGCTCTCCTCTCGATTTCAGCGCGGCTGCGCAGGCTGGCCAGTCCGGCGACGGAAGCCGCTACATTCACATTATAGGGCTGCTTGAACTTCCACAGGTGCGGCATGAGCCACTGCGGACAGACCGCGTATCCGAGTCGAAGTCCGGCCATTCCCGCCACCTTGCTAAAGGTCCGGACGACGACCAGATTGTCATGACCTGCGACCCAAGTGACCCGGCTCTCGCGACCGCTGAACTCCACGTAGGCTTCGTCCAGCACGATCATTGCGGGCAGCGTCAGCAGCCGGGTTAGCGCATCGTCCGGCAGCCAGTTGCCCGATGGGTTGTTGGGTGAGGTCAGGAAGATCAGCTTGGGCTTGCCTGCAGCCAACCTATCCACCGCCGGCGCATTGGCCTGCTCGACGGCGTCTATGATGCCGTCCACATCGACAGCAAAATCGCCGGCGTTCCGCCACACATCCAGCACCCGTGCGCCGTTGACCGTCGTATCGAATCGATACATGCCGAAAGTCGGAGGGCAATTGATCACACTGTCTGCCGGTTCGAGAAACACACGACACAAGGCGTCTAGCGCTTCGTCCGCACCGTGTGTAGCCAGTATCGATTCCACCGGGACGCCTAGGTACCTGGCCAGTTCAGTGCGTAGCTCGTTCTGCTCCGGATCCGGATAGATATGGTAATAACCGTATTCCGCCAGCGCCTCCGCAACAGCGGGCACGGGCCCGTACGGGTTTTCGTTGGCGTCAAGCTTCACGATCTGGGCAGGGTCGAGTCCCAGCCGTTTGCTGAGAACCTCGAACGGCTGGATCGGCGTATATGGTTCGAGCGCAGCGACATCCCGCCGAAGCAGCTCCGCCATGCCGGCCACTTCGGACATCAATCGTCCACCCCGTCCAGTCGGAATTCCACAGCCGCGGCATGTGCATCTAGTCCTTCCGCATGGGCCAGCGTGGCTGCCGCCTGCCCGATATGCCGCAGTGCGTTCTCGTTGAGTCCTACCACGCTGATGATCTTGACGAAGTCCGTAATGTTGATAGGACTGGCAAACCGCGCCGTCCCACCGGTGGGCATGACGTGGCTGGGACCGGCAACGTAGTCGCCCAATACCTCAAAGCTACGTTCACCCAAAAAGATGCCGCCGGCGCTGCGCACCTCGCTCAGATATTGCCACGGATCGCGCACGAGCAGGCACAGGTGCTCCGGCGCATAATCGTTGGCCAGTTCGAAACAGACCTGCAGCGACGGCGTTACTACGATCCCGCTGCCCCGCGCCAGCGAACCTGCGATGATCTCCGAACGCGGCAGTTCCTCCATTTGCGCAAGCACCGCAGCCTGCACTTTTCCTGCTAGGGCAGCGCTCGGGGTGAGCAGAATAGCGCTTGCCAGCACGTCGTGCTCCGCTTGCGCCAGCATATCGGCCGCCGCCATCTCGGGATCAGCGTCCTCGTCCGCGATCACCATCGTCTCCGTAGGGCCGGGCAGACCGTCGATACCGACCATCCCGAACACCTGTCGCTTGGCCAGCGTAGTAAAGAGGTTGCCGGGACCACAGATTTTGTCCACCGGAGGGATAGTCTCCGTGCCGAATGCTAGTGCGCCGATGGCCTGCGCCCCACCGGACACGTAGAGTGCATCCACGCCAGCGATTTCGGCGGCGATGAGGACTAAGGGATGCGGTCGCCCGGTATCGCGCTGGGGCGGTGTGATCGCCACGACGCTCTTCACACCGGCGACTCTGGCGGGGATCGCCGTCATCAAGAGCGAACTGGGGAGCGGCGCCGTGCCACCGGGCGCATACACGCCGATGCGGTCAATAGGGCGCACAAGTTGGCCAAGCGTTCCCTCACTGTCGTTGTGGATCCAGCTAAGCGAAGGTTGACGCCTGTGGAACTCCTCGATACGGCGCGCAGCCAATCGCATCGCGTAGGCCACGCCCGGGTCGACCTGATCGTACGCTTCTTTGGCGTGCTCCGCAGGCGCGACGATGTAGTCCAGATCTACGCCGTCAATGCGGACGGCCCAGTCTCGCAACGACGTATCCCCGCGCATACGGACATCATGCAGAATTTTGCGCACGGCCTCGTCGGGCGAAATGCGTTCGCCGAAGATGCCCTCTATGCTGTCTAGGATACTGGCCGGTACAGGAACGTCATCCCACCGCGGGCGCTGCAGGATCGTCGATTTAGCGGTTTCTACGTCAAGGATTTGCATGTACGCGTTCCGTCACTGTTATTTTGTCAATCGCTCTGCGTCTTCGAGTTTTCCCAACACGACCAAAACGTCATTCTCTTCGATCTCGAAGCTCCCGCTGGGGATCACGATCAGTTCGTCACCCCGACGGACGGCCATAGCATTGAGGCCATAGCGCTGCCGTAGATCCGTTTCGGCAAGCGTATGTCCCCAGAAACCGGGTGGCGCCACGATCTCCACGACGCCGACATCTTTGCTCACCTCCAGGTAATCGATCACGTTGCCCGCAGCCAGCTTTCTTGCCAGCCGAACGCCGGCCTCGTGTTCCGGTAGAACGACCTCGTCCGCGCCAACCTGCATCAGTATGTCGCGCTGCGTTCTCGTCCGTGCTTTCGCGATTACCCTGCTGACGCCAAGCTTACGAAGCAACACTGTGGTGAGGATATTGCTCTCAAAATCGGTGCCGATGCAGACGATGCCTGCGTCGAACGCGTCGACCCCAGCTTCACGCAGTGCATCGATGTTTGTGGCGTCCAATTGCACGATGTTTGGCAGCGATGAGCTTAATGCCTGCACCCTATCCTTGTCTTGATCGATGGCAAGTACATTGTAATCATAGTTCTGTAGCGTTACGGCGACCGATGCGCCGAAGCGACCAAGACCGATGACGACATATTCTTCCTTCTTGGAGCCTTTGGTCTCGCTCCTGGGCAAGACCGCGCTTACCGTCTCGATGCGATGCCCGTCGGAAGCGCCAGACCGGCCGGACTGCCCGCCAACACGCCCCAAAAAACCGCTCCAGCCTGACCTATTGTCTGACACGCAGGCTCACTCGCTTTCGTTGACTACCGTCTGGTGTTGGCCCGTCTGCCCGTAAAACGCAACATCGTACGACTGCAGCTCACCCTCATCATAGGTGAATTTGGCGGAAAAGATACCATCCTGCTCCAGCCATGGGATGAATATGCGGTCTCCCGCCCACAGATCCAAGTCGAGTAGGTCCAAATCGTCGACCCACTGCAAAATGCCTTCCGGGGAGTCGATCAGTTCGCCGGAGAAGACGTCGGCCACGTACACAAACGCGTACCAATCTTCGTCGTTGCTGAAGCTTGGAAACGTGAGCACGCCGCGCAACTCCGGTGCGACGATAGAAAGGCCGCTTTCTTCTAGCACTTCTCGCCGCACACACTCTTCAGGAGACTCGCCCGGCTCCAGTTTTCCGCCCAAACCATTCCACTTTCCGGCGTGCATATCATTGCGCTTCTTGATGCGGTGGATCATCAAGGTCTTGCCGCCGGCGCGCACGTAACAGAGCGTTGCAAGCTTCATGGGTCGATGGGCCGTTGCGAAACACGCACGCGCACGATGTCTAGCAGTCGCGTCACGACTTGTGCGATGGTTAGGTCGGTCGTATCCATGATCACGGCATCATGGGCGACGGATAAAGGGGCAATATCACGATGCGAATCATGTTCATCCCGCCGTTTGATGTCTTGAAGCACGGACTCAAGCGTAATACCGTCTTCCAGTCCGCCGGCCTTCCGGCGCAGTTCTTCATAGCGACGGCGCGCGCGCTCCTCTGCGCTGGCATCCAAATATACCTTGATGGGTGCGTCGGGAATCACCACGGTTCCGATGTCCCGGCCCACCATGATGATGCCGGACTTCTCGCGCTGGCCCGCGCCGTACTCTCGCGCAACAGCCCGTTGGCGTTTACTCAGGGCCGTTCGCACACGAGCATGCGCCGACACCGCCGAAACATTCTGATCCACGGCCTTCGTGCGCATGAAGGCTGTGACATCGCGTCCGTCGAGCACGATGGCGGTGCCCGCCCCGCCGTCTGCGTCGTCGCCGTTCGCCGGTACAATGTCCAGCGCCAGCGACTCGGCTAGTGCGCCAACCGACTCGCTGTCTCTTACGTCCAGACCTCTTTCAAGGGCCGCCCAAGTCAACGCTCTGTACATTAGGCCGGTGTCGAAGAAGACATAATCTAGTGCCTCAGCTAGGCGCTGTCCCACCGTTGTTTTGCCCGAGGCGGCGGGACCATCGATGGCCACGATGGCGGGAGATAGCTTGCGACCGAGGCTTCGATCTCTGTGACCTTCGAGTTCGATGTCTGATTCCACTGAGTCGATTCGTTCCGGCATCATATCCGACCTACGTCATCCTGAGATCCGTTTTTGCGGCGTCTAGTTCGTTTGGAACGGTTTTGCTTGGAACGGTGCGATGTATAGTCTATTTGCCCGCCCTTGGGTGATCGTGCGTTGGATGTTCCCGTTGCAGATGGCTCGATTAGGGCCTCCTGTCGTAGCTGGGACACCTCTTTTCGAGTCAGATGCGTCGTCTGCCCCGACGGCAGAGAGCCAAGCTCCAGACTGCCGATGGACCAGCGCACGAGCCGCAGCGTAGGATATCCCACCTGCGCCGTCATGTGCCGTATCTGGCGCTTCTTGCCCTCGTGAAGTTTGATCTTCAGCCATACGCCCTTTGTGGGGCCGGACGCAAGCTTGATGGTCGTGGGAGGCCCGGTCACGACGCTGACATGAGCCGGTGCGGTCCTCCCTGTTTGCAGATCGACGCCGGAGCGCAACGCTGAGAGCGCTTCCTCCGTGGGTCGTTCCGAGATCAGCACATAATAGGTCTTCTCGTGCTCAAAGCGCGGATGCGTGAGCCGGTGGGCCAACTCGCCGTCGTCCGTCATCAATACTAGGCCTTCGCTGTTCAGATCCAAGCGACCAACCGGATACAGCCGCCGGTTTGATTCGCTGACGAGGTCCGCTATGGTCCGCCTGCCGCGCGTATCTCCGCCTACGTCGGACAGTACACCGCGAGGCTTGTGCACCTTCACGTAGGCGTAGCGTTCGCGGAAGCGCAGCGGTCGACCGTCAACCGTGATCTGTTCCAGGTCAGGGTCCGCCTTCGTTCCCAGCTCAGTAACAGTGTGCCCGCCAACCTGGACACGCCCGTCCAATATCATCTGTTCGCAGGCGCGGCGGCTACCTACGCCTGCGTGCGCCATGATCTTCTGTAGCCGTTCCTCCGGCATAATCACCGTTCCTGCCATGACTTCGCGGTTCTGTTCGCCGTCGGCAAAGAGCCCACGTGATTAACATTTACCGGCAAAGCTGCCAACACTTTGGCAATCACCGATAAATTGGCCTCAGCGTACCCGAAATACGTTCTGTGACTGCAAGTCATCCCCCGATCGCCACTCAACTTCGCCGACAGCTTGCCGGGATTCCAGCGGCCCGTCGACGGTAGCCGTCACATACCGAAAGCCCACCAATTCAGGATCGCCCCAGCGGTGCCGCAAACGCTCGATGGGCTCGCCGTCGGCTTCTAGCCAGAACTGATTGCCTTCCGAATCGTAGAGGGTGTTCATCACCGACAAATCTGCGGAATTTCCTTCAACCCACTCGTAGTTTGCTTGATAGACCTCGCGCAGACTTCTGGCATCTCGGTAGCGATCGTCGCTGCCCAACAAGATAATGATCAGCCGATGACCTTCATTGCGTACGCTCAACACCAGACATTGGCCGGCTCGCGTCGTGGTGCCCGTCTTGACGCCATCGACATCCCGTTCAGTGTCGAGCATTTCGTTGGTATTGACAAGGGTATGCCCGGCCACCACTATCTCGTCCGTCTCCACAATCTCGCGGAACAATGGATAATCCAGTAGCCTCATCGTTAGCATCAAGAGGTCGTCTGCGCTGCTCACATGTCCGTCGGCGTCTAGGCCATGCGGATTATCGAAATGTGTCGCACTTAGCCCCAGTTCCTGCGCGCGGGCGTTCATTGCGCGTACGAAGCTGTCGACGTCGCCGCTGATGTGCCTCGCCAGAGCCATCGCTGCATCGTTGCCACTGGCGACCAGAAGCCCCCACAGCAGCTCTTGCACCGATAGCGTCTCGCCAGCGGCCAACCCCATGCTCGAGTCGCCCACCAGGTCCTCAGCAGTGACCGTCACTGAATCGTCCAATGTGTCCGACTCCAGAACGAGCAGCGCAGTCATCAACTTGGTCAGGCTCGCCGGGGGCAGTGGAGCGTCTGCATTGCGGCTGTACATCGTACGGCCGGCGTCCACATCGTAGACGAGCACAGCATTGGCCCCAATCGTCGGCGGTTGCGCCGCCTCATACCATTGCTGCAATTCTCCTGGCGTCAGCCGAATCGTGGCGGAAGTCTCTCGATCAACCAACTTCGGCGGGCCGAAACCCACCAGCGCTGTAGCCACTACTAGGTTGAAAAGAACGATCAGCCACGTGTATCGGGTCGTTAGGAGACGCATTCCAAAGATGCCAGGACAAGTGCAAGATGTAGGCGCGCAAGATACAGGTCCTCGAGCGAATTCTATCCCATCGCCGACCATGATCAAAAGATGTGTCGCGCGCACCCCCCGTCCCTAAGCCGTCGTCAATCTCTGTTCAGTAGGAACGCGCCACAGGCCAATTTTCTACCGCCATGGGAACAACATTGGCGATCTACCCCTTGCTGGTCAACACACGTAACAAACAAACTCGCCCCCGAGTCCGCCGGGAAACGGTTCTTGTATTAGTTCCAATCCTGCACACGATGTCCTAAAGCGTTCTGAACTGGGCCTACGGGCGGCAAATCGACTCACAATAAGCACAAAATCAGCACATATCTGTCCCATCAGCCATAGTCCGCATCCCAAGCCATGGCCCCAAACAGTACGATCCAAAACGCCGGATCGGCGCTTGACAGACGTGGCAAACGTCGATAAACTACTACTGGAATGAAATTGTTGCATCGTCACGACACATCAGGAATTGTTCCTATGCTACAAATGGTCCCAGAGAAATCCATCTCAAATGAACTAGTTGACAACGTACTCGATTTCATTGGTGTACTATCATCTACCGTTCGAAATGTGCGTTATTCGTTCGAAGTCGCTTCCGATCTCAACGCCCAGGAACTTATGGTGTTAGCGGAGTTGTCGGAGCACGGGCCGATGCCCGTAAAAGACATCGTCAGCCGCCTCGTCGGCGTAAGTCCCAGCACCCTCACGCGTATCCTGGACCGGTTGGAAAAAGGCGGCCTGATCAAGCGTGCGCTGAATCCCGAGGACCGCAGAAGTTTCCGCGTCTCATTGACAGACCATGGTGCCGTGGTCGTCGAGGATTACACCGGACACCTTGAGCAAGTTGTTCGCCAAATGCTCTACCCGCTCACGCCTGCCGAGCGCATGATGCTGGCCGAAATGCAGACGACTATGGTTTCGGCGCTCGACAGAGGCACTAAGATGATGGCGTCTGAAGTGGCCGCCTAAATCTCTCTGGCCTCCATACGGCCCGCCTGCACAATCCGAACACCGATTCCTTATAACAATGGCCGAGTTGCACCTGCGCTGGTGCAACTCGGCCATTGTTATGTCCTCCATATAATACCATAATGGAATAATCACTCAATGGT
>JBJYXA010000507.1:0-3100 GCA_046259705.1 Caldilineaceae bacterium | reverse complement strand
AATGGGTATTAAACGGCATTGAGAGCGGAGAGAACTTCTGGTTTACTGCTCACCTGGGAGGAGCCCGTGATATTCGCAGCTAAGAAGGCGCAAACAAACGGGTGCCAAAACCTTCCCTGACAAACGACTGACGTTGAGATTCAGCGCCAGCAATCTGTGGTCGCAACATCACAGCGAGTCGCGCGACTGTTGCGAGCTACCTCGAACTCTGGACAGAATTCAGCGGCTCATTTATAGTACAAGAATAGCCCCAAGCGGCACATGTGGACTGCCTTGGCCGGCGCTCTACTTTTCTGTCAGGCCGTCTACGGATAAATAGATCGATTCGTACCTGGAACCACAAGGCTGCTGTCCATGAATCTCAAAGACATCCAGGTGTACCTGCAAGAGCAGGGTGTAGACGGCTGGTTGCTGTACAACTTCCGAGACCTCAATCCCATCGCCATATCGGTGGCGGGTCTCCACTCCGGCGGTAGCCGGCGCTGGTTTCTGTGGATCCCCGCACAGGGGGCGCCTCGCTGGCTGATCCACGCCATTGAAGGCAACATGTTTCTCGACGCCGACCCGGCCCTTACCGGCGAACAGATCCGCTACGTAAGCTGGCAGGAGATGGCGGACTGCTTGCCGCGCCTAATCGGGGCGGAAGATGGTCACCAGCCGAAGATCTTCATGGAGTATAGCCCCGGCAATGCCATCCCGTTCATCAGCCGCGTGGACGCCGGCATTATGGAGGTGGTGGTTGAGAGTACCGGCGCGGAGATTCTCAGCAGCGCCGACATCGCTCAACTGGCGCTTGCCGTGCTGACGCCGGAACAGGTTGCCAGCCACCGCCGCGCTGCGGCCGTGTGTCTAGCCGCTAAGGATTCGGGATTCGACCTGATCGCCGAACATTTACGCAGCGGCCGTCCCATTATGGAGCACGAAGTCCAGCAGCACATTGCTGATTTCTTTGCCCGGGCTGGCATGCAACCGCTCCTGCCCATCGTTTCGGTCAACGCCAACGCTGCCGACCCGCACTACTTCCCTAGCGCGCAGCGTCCGGTAGCGATTAGCGCCGGTGACGTCGTGCTCATTGACCTGTGGACCGGTGAGGAGAACAACCCGGAGATGAGTGAGGCCGACCTCACATGGACGGCGTATTGCGGCAGCGAAGTTCCAGACAAAGTACAGCATGTCTTTGAGACCGTCATCGCCGGCCGCGATCGCGCCGTTGCCTTCATACAGGATTCTCTTGACGCCGGGAAGACAGTGCACGGCTATGAGGTCGACGATGCCTGCCGCCAGGTGATCGCCGGTGCCGGCTACGGCGACTACTTCATTCATCGTACCGGGCACAGCCTGGGTCCGACTGGCCACTACCTAGGCGTAAATATCGACAACCTGGAGACGCAAGACCGCCGCGTGCTTGCGCCCGGCGTCATGTTCACCATCGAACCCGGCATCTATATGCCTGCATTCAACTTCGATGATGGTCCCGTTGCGAAGGGACTGGGCATTCGTAGCGAAATCAACTGCTACATGCTGGAAGACCGTGTCGAGGTGACGACGTTGCCATTGCAGATGGAAATGCGCCCTCTGTTGCGATAGCCGCCTGTACCTGCTCACCATCCGGTCCGGAGCAGAACAACAAGTTCGAATGCGCAGTTCGCGCATGATTGTCGAGAAGAGCAAGATAGCAGAGCCACCGGAAACCCAATGCAGTTCCAGCCCAATCACTCAGTACCAGAATCACAAGACACAAAGGAGTATGATATGCAGAAGAGATGGCTCGTACTAGGAGCGTTGCTGCTAGTTGTCGCAATGTTGGCGGCCTGTACGGCGGCACCAACCGCGCCGGCCGCTTCGGAGGCAGACACGGGCGCATCAGCGATCGAAGAAGGAGGCACAGTCGCCGAAGTCGATACCACGGCGCAAGCCGAACTGCCCGGTGAGGGTCAGGCCGACGGGACGATGATTGTCGGTCGGGGCGGCGATTCCGTCCTCCTCGACTCCGGCCCGGCCACGGACGGCGAATCCGCCATGGTGATCAACGAGATCATCGAACCCCTCGTCCGCCTTGAGGGCACCACCACGAAACCAATCCCGTGGCTGGCGGAGTCGTGGGAGACCGAAGACAGCCAGACGTGGACGTTCCACCTGCGACAGGGCGTCACCTTCCACGACGGTACCCCCTTCAACGCCGACGCTGTGCTTTGGAACATCGAACGCTGGCGTAACCCCGACAACGAATGGCGCTTCGGTCGCACGTTCGAGTACTATGATGCCGAGTTCGGCACCGATCTCGCTATCGAAGAAGCCACCGCCATCGATGATTACACCGTCCAGATCAAGCTCTCCCAGCCTTCCGCCGTGCTTTTGGCCAAGCTCTCCCTGGGCTTCGTCTTCGGCATGAACAGCCCCACGGCGGTTATGGAACAAGGCGATACCTATGGCACGCCGGCCGGCGGCAGCGTCGGCACTGGCCCCTACAAGTTCGTCGAGTGGGTGCCCGACGACCGCATCGTACTAGAGCGCAATGAAGACTGGTGGGGGGAGGGTCCTTATCTTTCGCGCCTGATCTTCCGCTCTATTCCCGACAATTCGGCTCGCTTCGCCGAGTTGCAGGCCGGTACCATCGATCAGTCCAATCCCGTAGCCCAGACCGATCTGCCGGCGGCCGACGAAGATCCTAGCATCAACGTCAATGTACTGCCCGCAACCAGCACCGGCTACATCGCTTTCCAGCAGTGCACCGAGCCATTTGACAAACTGGAAGTGCGCCAGGCCATCGCACATGCCGTGAACTGGGAAGCGCTGATTGAGCCATTCTACGGCAAATATGGCGAGCTGGCCGGTTCCTTTATGCCGCCTGCCATCCTCGGGTCGAATCCGGATGTACAGCCTTACGAGTACGACCCCGAACTGGCCAAGGAACTGTTGGCCCAGGCCGGTCTGCCCGACGGTTTCGAGACGGACTTCTGGTACATTCCCGTGGTGCGCGGTTACTTCCCCGATTCCAAGGCCATTGCCGAGGCCATTGCTGCGGACCTGGCCAAGGTCGGCATCCGCGTCAACCTGATGACCGAAGACTGGGGCGCCTATCTCGAGCATCGTAACGAGG
>JBJYXA010000506.1:0-13216 GCA_046259705.1 Caldilineaceae bacterium | reverse complement strand
ACGCCGCAGGAGGCCGCCGCCATCGCCCAGAAATCATGCGAGGTGCTGCGCGACCTAGGCCCGGAGATCGTCTGGATCCATAGCTATGTGGTGCAGAACAAGACCTACTGCATCTACATCGCGCCTTCGGAGGAACTGATCCGGGCGCATGCGGCGCAGTCGGGTTTTCCGGCCGACGTCATCAACGAGGTCAAGACGGTGATCGACCTTGTGACGGCGGAGGCAGTACCGGTCGCCTAGCGACACGGCGCCGGTGCTCCTATATCGGACGCGACATGAGGCCGCCCACGACGCAAGGGCGGCCTCGCAGCACCGCTGACGATTCCTTACCCATCGGCGAAAAAGGGATAGCTGTTTCGCTCGAGCACTCAGCAACTCCACTCGAGCCGGCGAGCACCGCGGTACCTGCAGGCGCAGATCTGCCCAGGCCAAACAACGGCACCAAACCGTAGTGAAAAGGCGTAGTACGGATGGAGCTACGCAGGAAGAACGCCACGGGAATGGTGGCAATTGTATGGTGTAGATGCGGCACGTTCAAATCGGACAGCCAAAACGAGACCGACGGCGGTCACGTTGTCCGATTGGGTGTTGCGATACGTGTTATTAACAATGCCGAGGTCCCTAGGACCCGGTCACGGTAGGGGGTGGTGGCGACGCCGGCGGCGTCGTTGACCATGAAGTTCAGGCGGAGGTTACCTCCGACGCTCGTGAGGCTAACGATGTTGACTGCACTAATTTGGCTATTCCTGTTCTGTAGCGCCGTATGCACCATCGGCATTATCGCTGCCGCGGTCCTTTGCGGCTTGCATGGGCGCAGTTATGCAACGACGGAACCTGGCAACCGCGCAAGCCGTGGTGACCGTCCCACCATCAGCGGCAGCGGCGATTCCCTGTGCCGCACCTTTGCCGACAACAAACGCGGGTACCTGCGGGGCGCTTCAACATACGACCGTAGTGGCGTCGACAAAAACGCCGTAGCCCAGATCGATGCGTAGACTCTACATAAATCTGCCTGGAAGAAGCTTCCAGTAGACGCCCTACGCGTCTGCGGGTAGCCATTGAAGCCACGGTGTGCCATGCCGCCGAGGTCGCCATCTGTCATCAACCGTGACGGCTGCCGTCCAAACCGGCAGTCCGTACGCCACCCCGGCGTGCGTGCAAGATCTCCCCGAACCAGCTGGCGCCAAAGCAACGGCATCAGGTGAAGATAACGAATTGAGCCGTAGGCCCCGAACGTGTTTCGGCGCGGACTGCGGTTGCATGTTCGCCGCTTGCACCGACCGAAAGGACAGAATATGAAGACGCTCATTGTCTGGGCGCCGAAGTTACCTTGGGCATACTCGAAGGCGGATCGGCAGAGCAGTTGGACCGCGTCAAAGCGATGTTCCTAGAGGACCTTGGTACCTGTTTCCAGGATATCGGATGACAAAAGTCTGGCCTGCAGAAAAGATTGGCAGATACCCATCTTGAATCACGGACATCTGCCAATCTTGCACTATCACTCGAAGGGCACAGATGTCGAAGGCGTCACCGCTGAGCATCCATGCTGCGTGTGCTCCCTCCTGACTGCCGCTACTCTTCGCCCATGAGCACGTTCGTCACCTCGATGGGCGCGGAGCGCACGAAGGTCGTGAAGATGGGGCAGCGCTGGCTCAACTCTGAGGCCAACATGCCGGCCTCCTCCATGGTCGGCCCGTCCACATTGATGGTCAGGCGGAACTCGCGAATGCGCGGGTCGACGTTCACGCCGGCCACGCCGCGCGGGTCCAGGTCTGCTTCGACGGTGGCGTTGACGGCGTTGAGCGGAATGTCATTTTCCCGAGCGGCCGCCTCATACACCATGATGCCGCACGCGGGCAGCGCACCGATCAGCGCGTCGAGCGGATTGACCTCTTCGTTGGGCCCGTGGATCGGCGGAACCGAATCGTAGATCCAGTGGTTGCCGCGCGCCGAGACGAGCGAGCGGCCACGTTCGATCATGCGCGCCTGGGCCGACGGGTAGGCAAGCTCCAGTTGCGACTCGTCGGTCGTGTCCTCGATTAAGGGGTCTTCATCCGTTGTGATGGGCTCCTGGATCTTTCCGAACACGATGTTGTTGATGGTGATGGGTGCCGATTTGTTGAGTGTCGTGTAGATGGGGCAGCGTTTGGACACCGCCTCGGCCATCATGGCCGCGTCCTCTGCGCTTGGCCCCTCCAGGTTCATGGTCAGCTCAAACGACCGTACGCGGGGGTTGACGTCGGCGCCCGCCACGCCGCGCGGGTCAAAGGCGCCCGTTGCCGTTCCCGATGCATTGTGCAGCGTGATGTTGTTCTCCGCCGCTACCGCCTCGTAGATGTAGAGGCCACAGGAGACCAGCGCACCCAACATACCGTCGAGCGGGTTGACTTCCTCGTTCGGACCATTCAACGGAGGCACCGAATCAAAGATGTAGTGATTGCCTCGCGATGACATGAGCACTCTGCCCGGCCGCACGAGGTCGGCGCTCGCGGTGGCAGTCACCAGCTGCGGTTCTTCTTCCACAACGGCTTCTGACTCGACAGCTTCTTCCTCCATCTCCCCCTCGGCTGGTTCGGCCTCCGCTTCCACGGTGGCTGTTTCATCCTGCGCGAGCGGGCCTGCCTGCACATTCACCGCCGGGCCGAATCCGGCAAACACGAGTGCGAACAGCACTGCGAACAATGCGGTAATACGGAATACCATCTCATTCTCCTTCGACTGTACTAGATACTTACTCAGATTCTCGGAACAACATCTCGTTGACAATTGCCAACTCGTCCCAGCGCCGGAAGAAGCGCACGCCCCCAGTCTGAAGATGTTTGATCTCCGCGCGCCACTCTGTACGGTCGTCCCTTATTGGTTCCTCCCACAAGCGAAGGGTGAAGAGACAGATTGGATGTGACTGAGCGAGTTCAGACGTGGTCCACGCACTCCTCCCGGCGTGAACGAGCTGGCGGTCTGTTCGAGATGGGCATACCTTAGCCGAAACGGCGTTCCCAAAGCGTTCCGAATGGCGATCCGGTGGCGTCGTCTTGGGTCGTACTGAGTATGGAAAGATGTGTGCTAGAATCCATCCGGCTAACTCACCCAGGCTGCCGCGCACTTAGCGCAAGCAGAACCACGCGAGAATGAGCAATTCAAATGCAAGAGAATGGCGAAGGCATTGCGCTAGAGAAGAGGGTCAATGTCTGGGTCTTCATGTTTGTAGCCTATGGATTTTCGTGGCTATTTTGGATCCCAGATGCCTTGATTGCACAAGGTTTGTGGGATGCGCCGTCCGGGATCCAACAAATTTTGTCTGGTCCCTTCAATCTGGGACCGTGGGGACCGCTCGTGGCTGCGTTTGTGGTCACATTTGCCTACCAGGGAACGGCAGGCGTGAAAGACTTGGGCCGGCGCGGGCTTCAGTTTCGCCTGGGAAAATGGTGGTGGATGATTCTGCTTCTCTTTCCCGCGCTGATAGGTGGCGCGCTACTGCTAGCGATTGCCTTGGGTGAGCCTGTGCCTGAGTTCCCGGCCCTTGCGCAACCCATGGCGCTGCCGATTGTCCTCGTCTACATGTTTTTCCTTACGGGCCCCTTACAGGAGGAATTCGGGTGGCGCGGCGTGGTCTTTGAAAACTTACGCGGACGGCACTATGCATTGACGGCTGCCATTGTAGCCGGGCTTATGTGGGGTTTTTGGCATTTGCCGCTGTTTTTCGTCCCGCGTGAAGAGTACTACTACAACCGTCCGATCTGGGGCCTTCTTCTTACAACCACGCTCGTCGGCATCATTCTGGCAGTGTTTTATGCCAACACGCGCCGCAGTGTCTTTGCCGCCATGCTCGGGCACACGATGTTCAACTGGTCGAACTACGTTTTCCCTACTCTGGGATCCGATCTGGCTTCTCTCATCTTGTTTGGCTTTTACTTCATTGTTGTGGCGGTGCTTCTGTGGCGTTGTGGAATTCGGAGCTTTATCTGCACTGATGAAGCGCGTCAAGACGCTTCTGGACAAGTGCCGGTCTAGGACACGGGCAAGCTGGGCCGCATCGTAATCGTATCGATCGTTATGGGGGAACTGCCCCGAATCTCGTGACAGCCTTTCGGTCACCAGGCCGCTGAATTCAGCCTAGCGACGGAAGTAGCAGACCTCGCCTGTGGTTGCTTGCTTGATCTCACCGCGTCGCGTCGATGCTGCGGAAGAAGGCGTGGTCCTCGATCCGCCAGAATTGTGCGAGATCATCTTCGTCGTCGATGGTGGACGCCCGGCGCTGGAGCTGGTCCCAGGCCATGGCATACACACCCTCGCTGCGCGGATCATCTTGGGCGCTGAAAAGCGTGTAGCAGGTGCGCAGCGTGCGCGCCGTCTCGATCGTGGCGTCCGTCTCTTTGCCGCCGATGGTGTCCCAAATGACCTCAGCGTGGCCGTTGGCCGCAGCCAGTTCTCCCGCAGCGGCGGACAGGCGAGCCAGACCGGCCAGTGCGTTCATGGCGTAGTAGTGCTGGGCCATCTGCCGGTGCAGGTCGAAGCCGCGCTGATAGCGGAGCCGTGCTTCATGTGCCGCGCCGGTCGATTCGAGCGCGTATGCCAACCTTGTACTGGCGAGTGCCTCGAAACGCAGGTCGCCGTACCCGGCGAGAAGCTCGAGCACGCGCGTCAACTCCGAAATGGCTCGTTCGTCGTCGCCGGCGAGATGATATGCGAGGCCAAGGTCGCAGCGCGCGTTGACTTCGTAGTGATGGTAGCCGGCTTCGTCGAGTGCATCCGCGGCCTCGCCCAACTTGTTCAGAGCAGACTGAAGACAGCCCATGTGCAATTGCAGACCACCGGCGTAGCCAAGCGTCACCCAATTGCGCCACAGGACGGGCTGTTCGCGTTCCAACTTTTCGCTTTCACGCAACATCTCGACTGCCATGCGATAGTCGCCACGCAGGGCATAGTGCTGGCCCAGCGTTGTAAGTGCAATGGACTCTTGTACAAGGCTGCCGGTCTCGTGCCCAAGATCGTAGGCGCGGCGGAAGTCTCGCTCAATCTGGGCGTGCTGGCCCATCCCGCTCCGCAGACGTATGTAGCCGAGCTTATTGTGGAGGTTCGCCATATCGAGCCGGTTGTTCGTCTGCTCTGCCACGGCGAGCGATCGTTCGACAAGGTCGAGCAATTCCTGGGTCGCCATTCCCGAGAACATTCCAGCCTGTGACAGAAACCCCAATGCCTTGCCTTCGGCGACCATGTCGCCGGTGTTACGCGCGTATTCAGCCATGCGCGCGGATTCCCGTCTGGCTTCGGTCATCTTGTTCTGGCGCCAATAGACATCGCAGAGCGTCTCGTAGGCGCGCAAAATTGTGGGGACGTCCTGCATCTCTTCGGCCAGCGCCAGTGCCCGTTGCGCTGCCCCCAGCGCCAAGTCGCCTTGATGGGTCTCCATGCAGTACTTACTCAGGCTGAGCTCGTGATCCAGCCTGGATCTCAGGTCCGGCGGCTGCATCAATGCCAGGTAGGCCTCTTCCTCGTCCAGGTTCTGTCTCCAGCGGGCGAACTGAAGTGCGTGCCGTAGCGTGATGTCCTGCTCCAACAGCAGGCCAATTCGCTCAGCCGGATCGTCGGGCGCGTGGCCAAGTGCGGCCTCCAAGTACCTGGCGGCGTTGGGAAATGCATGGTTCTCCAGTGCGATGGTGGCTGCGCGACGGTAGTAGCCATAGGCCTGTAGCGAATCTCCTGCGACTGCAAAGTGACCGGCCAATTCACCGCTGATCGGGTCCAGGTTGTCACAATAAATTGACTCGAGGGCGGCGGCGACCTGGCGGTGATAATGGTGCCGTCTTGGCCGGCTCAGCTCCTGGTACGCGACCTCGCGTATGCGATCATGGCTGAAATCGTAGCTGTCCTCGGCCTGCTCGCGTATGATGCGCCGCCGCCAGAGTTCGTCGAGGGCGTCGATAAGCGCTGCCTCGTCCATCGCGGTCGCCGCTGCCAGGATCGTGTGGTCAAAGGCGCGGCCGACGACGGCTGCCATACTTGCTACCTGTTGCGCTGCGGGCGATAGCTGGTCCAGCCGCGCGGCAAGCAGGCTATAGATGCGCGGAGGCATCCCGGCGATGGCGTTGCGTCCCGGTGCGGGCTGGTCAGCCTCGCCCACAGCCGATTCGGGTTCTGCCCATCCGCTGCGCACCGCCTCCGTGAGAAAGAGCGGGTGGCCCTGGCCGGTGGCGTACAACTCCTTGGCCAGCGCAGGTTCGACGGCCCGACCTGCCGTCTGCTCGATGAGGCTGGATGACTCTTCCTCTGTAAGGGGCTCGAGACGCAGTTCACGCAGTTGCCCCGCGTGGCGCGTCGCCTCCACAAATTCAGCCAATGCTTGATTGGCGCCGGCGTCCTCGCTGCGTATACCGCCGACCAACAGGAGAGGATGGTTGCGCCCGCTATGGAGTAGAAAGTGGAGCAGCGTCAACGTCTCGGCGTCGCTCCACTGTAAATCATCCATGTGTAGCAAGAGCGGCGCAGGGGCTGCCTGCAGGGCATGAACGATGCTCTGGTAGAAGCGTTGCTGCTGCCACGTTTCGGTCATCGGCCCCGGTTGCGGCAAATCAGGACGCTCGGCCGACAGCTCAGGCAGTAGACGTCCGAGGTCGACGCGCCAGAGTTCCTCAATCTCGTCCAGCGTTGGGCGGATCTCGGGTGCGCGCAGCCACTCGGCGACCGGGGCGTACGTCAGCGCTCCCTGAATAGCGTAGCAACGGCTGGAAGCGTGCGCGAAGCCCTGGTGCCTCGCCCATGAAATGAGTTCCTCGGCAAGCCGTGTCTTGCCCATGCCGGCCTCACCCCACAGGAGAACACACTGCGCGGACCCCTGCTGGGCCGTGCGCCATGCCTCTAGAAGCTCTTGCCATTCGGAACGGCGGCCCACCATCCGCTGGCGTGATACTGCCTGCGGCGCTCGCGGCTTCTGCGCGACTCCGCGCGACCGCACGACACGATGGTGAATCTCCTCGGTTGCCGCCGAGGGGGATACACCCAATTCCTGCTCAAGCGTCGTCGCACAGGTATGGTAGGCGCGCAGAGCCGAAGCGCGGTCACCGGCAGCAGCATGTGCGAGCATGAGGCGCCGGTAGGAAGATTCGCGCAGGGGATCAAAACGCTGCAGCGTCCTGGCCCACATGATGCTCTCCTGGACTTCCCGCTCTTCGGATAGTGTATCGACCAGTTGATCGAGCAGCGCGGCGTACATGCTGCGCAGTCGCTCGCGTTGGGCGAGAGCCCAGTCGGCATAGCAATCGACCAGAAAATCGCCGCGATAGAGCGACGCGGCTTCCTTCAATAGGTCGATCCTCTGCCCGGCCGTCTGCGCTGCATCCGCTTGCCTGCTCAATTGCACAAAGCGCACTGCGTCGACCGAGCTGTCGCTGCGTTCGCGCCAGATCAGCCGCGTGGAATCGACGTCTATGGCCTCGTCCATGGCCGGCCACGACTGCCGGAGCCTGTGCAGCAATGTACGCGTATTATTGCGAGCCTGGCTTTCCCCCGATTCAGGCCAGAGCAAGGAAGCGATCCGGCTGCGCGCGAGTGCCTCGCCTGCGTTGACGGCCAGGAGCGCGACCAGCTCTTCGGAACGCGGGGAACCCAGGTCGACTATCTGATCGCGGGCAAGCAACTGGAACGCGCCTAGCAGGCGCAGGCTAACGGACGAATTGGCCATGCGGACTATTCTAGCGGCGTGAGACGGGTCTGTGCCGGCGGGACCTCCCAGGCGCCTTCAGGTAATGAAGCAACGTACTTGCTATGGGCGCGGCCCGCCAAGTGCGCCTGCCAATCGATTTCACTCTTCCAGACGCCAAGGAGCAGGAACTCAGTGGGGTTGCCCTGATTTTGGTAGAAGTCATAGCGAATCGTCCCCGGTTCTTCGAGGCTGGCGCTGGCCAGCTCTTTCAACGCTTGGCGAACGAAGGTCAGGTGTTCTGATGCAGCGATTCCTCGGAAGAGGGCTGTATAGCTCACGCGGTCGTCTCCTTATCGGTATAGGCCAGGTCCGGCGACGCAAATGGAATCGCCATGCGCCGGGCGGGCCAAATCATACCGTCGGCGTGAGTCCTGGTCAATCGCACGGTTTGGCTCCGCCCACCGTCGAAGGCGGCGCGTCAAACGTTCAGCAGGCACGCCCCGTGCCGAGTCCGGGGAGTGTTACCGTTCGCACGCCTCGTGCGAACTGAACTGGCAGGAGGGTAGGTTACGCTGGATCCGCGATGGGTCCCGGAGCTGCGTAGACCGGAAGCCCAAAGCATGGCGGGCACGTACAAGGCCGTGGGGTTCGGTGTGAGAACCACCGCGGTGGCGGCAGTATCTTCCCCAGCGGGTACTGTGACCGGCGTGATGCTTTTGGTTCCATGGGCGGGAGTTGCTTTTGTCTCCGGCGTGGAACCTCCGTTCCATCCCGCTACACCCATCCGAACGCTTTCGCTTCCCAGCTCAGCAGATCGCCCTCGATGTGGTCGCCGAGCCCGGCCCGTTCCATCATGATCATTACCTGCGCGCGATGATGCACATTGTGGGTGATCACATGGGCGATGGCGCCGCCAAACGTCTTGAGCCGTGGCGGGTCGTCCAACGTATCCACGAAGCAGGCATCGTATCGTTGGTCGCGCCTTATCTCGCGCGCAATGTTGTCGAATTCGCGGCTGATATCGGCCAGGCGGACCTTGAGTTCGGCGATCGACTCCCCTTCACGCGGCGTAACGGGGCGTTCGCAGATCAGATCCGTCCACACCTCCATATTGGCGATCATATGCACGAACGTCAATCGCAAGGAGCGCCGGTCGATGTCGAACTCCTCGTCCAAACGCTCGTCAGGCAATGTTTCGCATGCGGACAGCAACTGACGCGTTGTCCATGCGTCGTGGGCCAGCAACCGGTCGAGAATATCCATGGATCCTCCGAGTGGGTGAAAGCGTCCCTAGAAGAAAGGGAGTATACCACACGAACGGGACCATCCTGTTCACACCGGCCATGTGCGGCATAGGTGCAATATTACAGCGCTACCTTCAATTATGATATGATCCATCTGTTTGGGACTCGAGTAGATGAGCCTTCGACGTGCCTCATTTCCAGAAAGGAAAAAACCATGAACAACGATGTTTTTAGTCGCAGACAATTCATGAAGTTCTCGGCGGTAGCCGGTGCTACGGCCGCACTCGCCGCATGCGCGCCTGCGGCCACCACCTCGACCACGGCGCCGGCCGCGACAGAAGGCGGTGAGGCTGCCGCACCTGCCGCGGAAGCCGTGGCCATCGCGTGGTGGGATTACATGACGGCTGCTAACGGCGCCGCGCTCGACACGCAGATGGCGAAATATATGGATGAAACGCCGAGCGTTACGATAGAGCGCACTTCTATCCCGTTCGCCGACCTCAAGCAGAAGCTGTTGCAGGGCGCGGCTGCGGGCCAGCTTCCGGATGTTGTGATCATCGACAACCCGGACCATTCTTCGTTCGCGGCGCTCGGCGTATTCGCCGACGTGACCGACCTCGTGCGCGATTGGGGCCAGGCGTCCAGCTACTTCGAAGGACCGTGGGACTCCACGGTGTACCAGGGCAAGAACTACGGCATTCCTGACAACAGCAACTGCCTCGTGCTTTGGTACAACAACACCATGACGCAGGCTGCCGGCGTCCAGCCGCCCGCCAATTGGGACGACCTGCAGGCAGCGTGCGCCACGCTCACTGAGGGCGAGACCTTCGGCATTGCCATGAGCGGCGTCAAGAGCGAGGAAGGCACGTTCCAGTGGCTGCCTTTCCTGTGGATGACGGGCGAAGACCTGCCCACGCTGGACAGCGACGGCGGTCGCGCTGCGCTCGGCTTGTGGGTGGACCTGGTCGACCAGGGCTACATGTCCCCCGGTATCCTCAACTGGACGCAGGGCGACGTGAAGGGCCAGTTCGAGAACGATCTCGCGGCCATGATGGTGAACGGGCCATGGCAGATACCGGTGCTGAAAGAAGAAGTGCCGGACATGGATTGGAACGTCAGCACGTTGCCTGTCCAAAAGCAGGGTGCCTCCATTTTGGGCGGTGAGAATACCGCTATTGTCGGCACTACCGAGGTGCTGGAGCCGGCGTGGACGTTGCTCACCTGGCGGCAGGAGCCAGAGAATCTGAAGGCCTACCTGGTTGAAGCGGGCAAGCTGCCCAGCAATGCCACCATGGCCGAAGACCCGACGTGGACGTCCGACCCGGTGCTGGCCGTTTTCATGGAGCAGCTTGCCGTAGCCAAGCCGCGCAACTACGGTCCGAATTATCCGGAGATCTCCAACGCGGTACAGGAGATGATGCAGGCGGCGATCAGCGGTCAGAAGACCGTGGATGCTGCCCTTGCCGATGCGCAGGCGAAGATCACGCCGCTGCTGCCCGAATAGGGGCCGGCTGGCTATGGCTGTACGTTGAGCGCCTAATCAGAAACCGAGTTTCTCCCCGGAACTCGGTTTCTCTGAACTCGACATTCGGCCGTGCAGGTTGGCAGGAAACCAAGAGTTCTCGCATGCGCATCGACGCGTGTTGGCCGAACCTACGTGCATTCTCGGACGGGCGACAGTGCGGCATCACGTTTGTCACGTTGCAAACGTGACCTACAGTTTTTGGTATTGACTGCAACCTTATTTGTCATATTTCGTTGTGGAATAGCAAGATCATCACAGCGCTCTTTGTCCGTGCGCGGGACTCCGTCGTAGACGCGGCTGCGCACCGGCGCAAGGCTTCGACACAAGAACGCGTTGAGCGAACGCGACGAACTCGCTCTTTCATCCGACTGCTGGACTTCTCTTGCCTCCCGCGTTCACGAGGAGACACGCCCTATGGCAACTGTTGACAATCAGATTACACGCGAGGGGAGCGTGCGGTCAGGGCGCGGGCGCTTACGCTCCGCCAGCTTGGGCCAATACCTATTCTTGGCGCCGGCCCTGCTGTTTATGTGCCTGACCATGGTCTACCCTGTCCTGTACAACCTGCGCATGAGTGTCTACGACGTGAACGTCTCCACCTTCTTGTCGGGAACGGCTTCGTTTGCCGGTTTGGACAACTACCGGACGGTCATCAGCGACCCGGCCTTTCGCAACGCGTTTTCGCTGTCCGTCTGGTTTACGCTGGGGTCCCTTGTCTTCCAGTTCACCATTGGTTTTGCACTTGCGCTCCTTTTCAACCGCAGTTTTCCCGGCAATGGCGTGTTGCGATCCTTGTTGTTATTGGGGTGGATGCTGCCTACGGTGGTAGCCGGTAGTATTTTTCGCTGGATGTTCGACGGCGGCAACGGCATTATCAATTTCTTCCTGCAGAGTCTGGGACTACTGGATACGCCACGCTACTGGCTGATCGAGCCCAGCACCGCACTCATCGGCACGATCATCGCCAACATCTGGGTGGGCATCCCATTCAACATGATCCTGTTGCTGCCCGGGCTGCAGAGTATCTCGCCCACGCTGTATGAGGCGGCCAGCATCGACGGCGCTACCGGTTGGCAGAGCTTCCGCCGCGTCACGTTGCCGCTCATGCGGCCGGTCGCGTTGAGTGTCCTGTTACTGGGCTTCATCTACACATTCAAAGTATTCGACATCGTGTATGTGATGACGCGCGGCGGGCCGGTGGACGCCACGACGGTGTTGCCGATTTACGTATACCAGCTCGCGTTTAGCTTCTTCCGTTTCGGTGATGGCGCTGCGGCCGCTGTGTTGCTGTTACTTCCGCTTAGCATTGTGGCAATCGGGTATCTCTGGTTGAGCCAACAGGAGGAGGCCACGTCATGAACGACGCACAATCGGGTCGGCGCCCAGGGTTCGGCTGGACGATTCTCGCCATCGTGATCGTGGTGACCTACCTCTTCCCCGTCTACTGGATGGTGGCCACCTCCCTTAAGTCGAACGCCGCAGTCTACGCGACCCCGCCACAGATCATTCCTTGGCCGCCCAATTTCACTGCCTACGTCACCGCCGTCATTCACAATCCGCTGGCGCTGCGTTCAATCTTGAACAGCGGCATCATCGGCTTTGGCACCATGTTGCTCACGCTGATCCTGGCTGCGCCGGCAGCGTACGCGCTGGCGCGGCTGCGCTTGCCCGGCGGCGCGTTGTTCATGTTGCTACTGCTGATTACCCAGTTGCTGCCTGCTATCATCATTGCCACACCACTTTTCGTCCTGTTCACCCGCGTCGGGTTGGTCAACTCCTATCCGGCGCTTATCCTGGCGGACACGACCTTTGCGCTGCCCTTCGCGGTCATCGTGCTGCGGCCGTTCTTCCTGACGGTGCCAACGGAGCTGGAGGCGGCGGCCAAGATCGACGGCTGCAGCCAGTTCGGCGCGTTCTGGCGCGTCATCCTGCCGCTGGTGCAACCGGGCCTCATCACCGTAGCGGTGTTTGCTTTCCTCATGGGGTGGGGCGAGTTCCTGTTTGCCATCACGCTCACGACCAATGAGGCCATTCAACCGGCGACGGCCGCGCTCAACAAGTTCATCGGCCAGTATGGTACCGAGTGGAACAATCTGATGGCGGTGGCGACGACCGTTGCCTTGCCCATCATCATCGTTTTTGCGAGCCTGCAACGTTATATCGTCGGCGGGCTCACCGCCGGCTCTGTCAAACAATAGCCGGACGACCCAAAGTCCCGGCATTCAGTGAACCGAGGCGCCAGAAATGAAATTCACCGCTGGTTATTGGACCATCCGTCCCGGCGTGAGCCCTCTCTTTGCCGAACAGGTGCACGAGGTTGAGACGGATGACGAAGGGTTGACGGTATACGCGTTGACCAAGCGCGTCGCCAACCGCGGCGACACGCTGAACCACCCGCTTCTGACCCTCCGCATTTCGTCGCCCATGCCCAATGTGGCGCGCGTCCAGATTGTGCATCACAAAGGCGTGCGCCCACGCGAGCCTCACTTTGAGCTGTTCCCAGCGCCGGGGCCGGTCAGCATCAGCGACGGCGATGACGTCGCCACGCTCACCTCCGGCGACCTGACCGTGCGCGTGGCCAAGGGTGATGATTGGTCCCTCGACTTTCTGGACGGGCGCACAAAGATCACCGGCAGCGGACACCACGCGACCGGCCTCGCCGACACGCCCGAAGGCCGCTTCATACACGAGCAACTGGACATCGGCGTGGGCGAGTGTATCTATGGCTTGGGCGAACGCTTCACGCCCTTTGTCAAGAACGGCCAGGTGGTCGACCTGTGGAACGAGGACGGCGGCACCAGCAGCGAG
>JBJYXA010000505.1:1521-7834 GCA_046259705.1 Caldilineaceae bacterium | reverse complement strand
CACGTATTTTTCTGAGGCCGCGGATGGCATCGAGTCGTACGAAATGGCCAATTCAACGCACTGGCCAAGCGTTTGGATTGGTCTAGGTGGCGTCGCCATCGCCGAGCAGAATCCTGCAGAGGCCCTTGATCTATTCCGACGCACACTGTCATTCAAGCGTCGTGCAGCTTGGGAAACGATGGAAGCTGTCGCCGGTCTGGCCGAGGTGGCTGCACAGGAAGGCCAAGACGAGAAGGCTGTTGAATTGCTGGCTCTGGTCGTGGCACACCCCTTTACGGCATACGCCCGGCGGGAGAAGTCCAGAAAGAAGCTTGACGCACTCAAGGGGGAATTGACAACCGACAGATATGCCGCTCGGGTGCAAGCCGGCGAGAACCGAGATCTTGATACTGTCCTCGCCGAATTGACCCGAGCGGAAGAGGCTTAGGCTCCCAATCCTTTAGCGTCAATCGTGCAGCAGATATAGCCCGCCGGACCGATCAGTCAGATAAATCGTACCATCCGCCACGGCGACCGAAACCGCCACGTCCGGGGTAGTGAAACGGGCCCGCTCTACTAGATGGTGTGAGCCGTCCTGGGCGTACACGCAGAGCCCCATCTGTTGGTTTACCACATAGACATCGGCTCCGTCCGTCACTACAGCGTCGGCGCGACCCGCAGCGCTAGATGATTGTATCAGCGCCGGATTTACAGGATCCTGCACGTCCACGACGAAGAGCCCATTCTCGCCGCCTGCGACATAGGCGTAGCCAGCCAAGACTGCCACGTCCCAAGCGGGGCCGGGCAGCGTCACCTGAGCTGTGAGTTCTGGTTGGGCCGGATCGGTCATGTCTATAATCTGCATCACAGCCTCTCCCCCCACGGCGTATACATGGTTGCCCTCCACCGCCAGTCGATAGGTCTCACCATTGCCGCAGAAGCATTCAGTACTGATCGGGTTGCGCGGGTCGGACACGTCCACGACCCGAATGCCCCCCGGTCCGGCGAGGAGAGCGTGTTCTCCGACGACCACGACGTCCTCTACATCGCCGAATGTGATTGCGGTCGCGGTGTTACTGACCAGCCGGTGCGCCTGCGTGTCCATGACCTGAAGACCGCCGAATCCGTCGGCGATGTAGATCACGTCGCCATATGCGGTCACGTTCGCCGCACTCCCCAGGGTCTGCGAGCTGGTTAGCTGACGCAGGCTCCGTTCATCGGACACATCGACCACGTGCACGCTGCTGCCAGGATTGCTGAGTACATAGGCAGCGCCATCGTGCACGGCCAGTTCGCCCATAAAGCCGGGGGTCTGAAGCCGTCCTATCACCTCAGGGTTGGCGGCGTCTGCTGCGAGGCTTGCGATCGCCAGGCCTTGATAGCGGTCCACCGCGAACAGGAATCCATCCGAGGCTGCGATGTCAAGCACAAACTGCGCTCCCACCAGCGAATGAACCAGCGCCGGCGCCCGCGGCTCGCGCACGTCCACGACCTGCACGCCTGCAGCGCCATCCGAGACATAGGCGAAACCGCCGGCGACGGAGACGCCCGTGGCGTATCCCGGCGTGTCTACCTGTCCCAGCACAGCAGGCTGTTCAGGTGTGGAAACATCGAATATGCTGAGTCCGTTGTCACCGCCGGCCACGTATAGAAGGTCGCCGGCCAGGCTGGAGGCCTCCGAGTATCCTATCGCCGAGACCGTCGCTGCGATCTGCGGGCTGCTCGCATCACCGGTATCGACCACAGTTAGCCCCGCGGAACCGGCAATATACGCGTGAGACTCGCCGGCGGTCACGCCTTCCGAGCGGCCGGGAAGTTGTAGCCATGACTGCACCTGCGGCTGACGAGGATTGCTTGCGTCAACGATATACAGACCGTTCCTGACAGTCACGTAGGCGCTGCTGCCCTGTATTGAGACGCTTGTAGCCGCGTCGTGGAGTCTAGCCGAAGCCAACAGCTGTGGCCGGCGCGGGTCGGTCAGATCGACGATGTCTAGACCGGTACGCCCGCCCACGTAGGCGAAGCTTCCCGACACCGCGATGTCGTTTGCCGGCATCATCAGGTACGCGACGCGGACAGGATCCGCAGGGTTGGACACGTCCACAACGGCAAACTCGAAGCTGTACCCCATCAATGCATAATCACCATAAGCCTCCGCGGCCAGCGCAGGTCCACCGATATGTCCGGCCAGG
This sequence comes from Caldilineaceae bacterium, assembly GCA_046259705.1. Lineage (GTDB taxonomy): Bacteria > Chloroflexota > Anaerolineae > Caldilineales > Caldilineaceae > JASGTU01. Next base: position 5,663 of record JBJYXA010000505.1, on the reverse strand, counting down.
GTCAACTCGTGGGCTTCACCGGCTTCCAGCGCCTGTACTTGCGTTGCACCACATCCCGCGAGAAGCCACAGCACGCCAACAGCCGCCATCCATTTTGCCATCCAACGCCGGTACTGTTTCATGGTTGCCCTCCTGGGATCGAATGAGCTTGCCGTTTCTGATTCCAGTTTGATTGGCGACCGATCCAGGGATGTCTTGCCGGCGTCTCGCGATCGTTCCGAAATCGATCCGTACCGAAATAGGGGACTGTGAGCCGCCGAAGAGGAAGGCGCTCTGAGCCGCTCACTAGGTCCGTCATGCTGCCGATGGCCAGCGCACTACACGAATTCACGCCAAGACTCCTCTGTGCCGAGAGAAGGCACTGCAGGCAGCGGACTCCAAAGGTCAATTGCCAGGCTACGGCCGTTCCTGATTTTGACTGCTATGGAAGCTGGAGAAACCTAGAAATGGTTGGTCTGTGGGGTTGGTTTTGTCGACCGGCGGGCCAAGGTCTTCGCCGCCCGGGATGCGCAAGGCAAGAACCTCCATGGGCGGGTTCTGTGGCTTCAGGTTACATAGGTCATCAACGATGAAAGCCGGTCCCTGGCGCAGCTTGTCGGCCGGTAACGTCCTCGATGCCCAGTGAGTGCGCACACTAGCGCCTCATCCGGCTAGACACCCGGCGGCAAGCTAATTGGTGACGTGGGGCGCATTAACGAAGAGCTGACGACGCAGTTACCAAATTTGCTTGGAATGAATCTGGTCACTTTCATTCCGCTCACCATCTCTTTACTCCTTGCGTCCCTCCCGCAAACGCCGCATAATGGGTTGACGTGCGGTTGAAGATTTTTGGAGCGTACCCCGATGGAAGATTTGGCGATCCGCCTGCTTGGTGCGCCGATCGTCGAGATTGACGGCCTACCCCATACATTTGACCGGCGCAAGAACCTCGCACTGCTCTCCTACCTCGCGGCGAATGCGGGCCGCCACAGCCGGGATACTCTCGCTGCCTTGCTCTGGCCCGACTATCGTCAGGAATCTGCCCGCAGCAACTTGCGCCGCACGCTTTCCCTGCTCAACAACGAGTTGGGTGGCGACTGGCTGGACGTGCAGCGAAACAGCGTCGAGCTTCCGCGCCGCGACGACGTCGAAGTCGACGTCGATCGATTTCTCTCGGCCATTGCCGAGTGCTCACGGCATGGGCATTCGTCCTCGGATGTCTGCCCCAGGTGCGCCGATCCGCTTGCAAGCGCTGCCGGCCTCTACCGCGACGACTTTCTCACTGGGTTCACTCTGGCGGACAGTGATGCATTCGATGAGTGGCAGCTTCTGCAGACCGAACATCTGCGCCGCGAGATGCAATCTGTGCTGGAGCGCCTCGTCCGCTGCCATGTAGAACGAGGAGACCTGGCCGCAGCACTATCCTTTGCCCACCGCCGTCTGATCTTTGATTCACTCGACGAGAACGCGCACAGGAGCCTCATGCGTTTCTACGCATGGCAAGGAGACCGAACTGCGGCGTTGCGCCAGTACGAGGAGTGTGCGCAACTGCTGGCGGACGAGCTAGGGGTGGAGCCGGAGGCCGAAACAGATGTGCTGCGTAACGCCATCGCCTCAGGAACGCTGGAGCCGCCACCGGCATCGGCTGAGTCACAGCCGGCAGTGTCCCCGGTTGCGTCGCCCACAGAAGAGGTCCCGAAGACAGGTGCGAAAGCCCAACTTCCTGAGACCGCACACGCCGGCGAATTACGTCTGGTTACTGTCTTATGCGCGGGGCTGGCCGTTCCGCCCGACATCGACGCCGATCCTGCGCAGTATGCCGGGCGGTTGCCTCAATTGCTCACCGATATGGAGCGCACTGCGGCAACAGTCGGCGCACAGGTGGAGCCTCATCTCGGAGACGGCATCGTGGCTACTTTCGGCGCAACGCAAATACACGAGGATGACGCCGAGCGCGCAGTACGGGTAGCCTTGCAGATACGAGAAATGGCCTCTACAGCTCGGGTTGCCGTCAGCAGCGGCATTCACACAGGGCGTGTCTACGTAGGCGCAGAAGGAGGTGACGGGCAATCACCTTCCGTCCTTGGCCCGGTGGTCAACATGGCGGCGCGGTTACGTGATGTCGCCGAAGAAGGCGAGATCTTAATTGGACAGCCTACCTACAATCTCACGCGTCTGTCGGTCCGCGCCACACGTCGGACCATATCTGTACCTGGTCAGACTGCATCTGTAGCCGTCTACGCGGTGACGCGTACGCGCAGGCGACCGCGTCGTACCCGCGGCATCGAGGGATTGCGTGCCAAGCTAGTGGGTCGTTCACACGAGATGGAGAGACTCCGTGAAATGCTGGCTGCCCTGCAGTCCGGCACAGGTGGCGTGGTCCTCCTGACGGGGGATGCAGGTGTTGGCAAGTCTCGTCTGGTTGCTGAGTTCGAGGAATTGGCGCACGAGACACGGGAGCCTCCACTGTGGCTGGAAGGCCGCTGTCTAGAGATGACCACCGTCTCGGCCTACGCGCCCTTTGTTTCACTGCTACGCGGATACGTGGAGACCTCGGCTGGGCAGCAACGAACACCGGCCAACGAATTGCACCGTGTGCTCGATTCACTGGTCGACTCCGGCCTGCTCACTGGAGAGCAGAGGGAGGAAACAGGACCTCTACTAGGCAGACTTCTCGGTTTCCGGTTCGGCGACGCCTGGGATGCTGCCCTTTCGGCCGCTGACCCGCAGCAGATCCAGTACCGCACTTCCGTCGCGTTGAATGGTTTTCTTGCTGCGCTGGCGCGGCGACAACCGCTCATCGTCGTACTGGAGGACCTGCACTGGGCCGACGATCTTTCCATCGATCTCGCAATCGAGCTCTTCGCCCTTGCCGGCCAATGCCCAATCCTCTTGGTCTGCGCCTTCCGGCCTGATCAGCAGCATCGCAGCCACCAACTTGCCGGCATCGCCGCTCGAAGCTGTCCAGCGAACTGGGCGGAGCTGAAGCTGGCCGCGCTTACGCCCAATCAGACCCGCAACCTTATCTCCTCTTTGCTTGATGACGCCGAACCGGAACAGGCTGTGTTCGATCGCATACTGGCGCGTGCGCAGGGAAACCCGTTCTTCGCCGAAGAGATCGTGCGTTCGTTCTTGGAAAATGGGGCCATCTACCGTAAGGGGCGCACCTGGCGGCTTCGTCCCGACGCGCCAGTGGATACCATACCCGCGGGCGTGAACAGCGTCGTCCTCAGCCGCGTCGACCGGCTGCCACCTGCGCAACGGGACATCCTGCGACACGCTGCCGTGATTGGACGTACATTTGCGCTTCCCTTGTTGGCCCGACTGTCGGCGAACCGAGACCTTGCCGGCTCGTTGGAAGAATTGGAAGAACACGGTTTCCTGTATTTGGAGCGCTCACTGCCCGCGCCGGAATATTCTTTCTGGCACGTACTCACGCAGCAAGCAGTGTACGGCACGCTGCCGCGCAGCGAACGCGCCGGCATCCACGGGCAGGTCGCCGCTGCCATGGAAGTCGTGTACGCGGATACATTGGATGAACATGTGGTGGAACTCGCCTACCATTACGACCGCACCGACAACGCGGACAAAGCCATTACCTATCTACTCAAAGCAGGCGAGAAGCTGCGACGCGATTACGCCGGCGACAGTGCCATCTCCCATTTCCAGAGAGCGTTGAAACGCTTGGATGAGCTCGAGTCCCCTGCCAGTGACCAAGGCCCTCAAACGCTGGTCAAACGTTACGGCGCACTCAAAGGCCTGGGGCTGACATATTCGGGTCGCTCCAGACTGGAAGACGCCGAGGTAGCATTACGCAAGGCCCTCGAATTGGCCAGACAGCTTGATTTGTCGCCCACTGAGCAAGTGGGGCTCATCGCAGGGCTGTGCGAGGTGCTCTCATGGCAAGTGGATCACGAGGAACTTCCGCGCCTCGTGCAAGAAGCATTTGATCTGCTGCCGCCTGAGAGTGCGACCGTGGAACGAGCGATGATGAACCACCATGCGTGGCACAGCGGTGAGTACTATCGAAGCCTCTCTTGGCTCTCCTCAGAACACCTCAAGGACAACGCGCGTATTCTCGCTGACCTGCCCTACACAGACGAGCTGCGCCCGGCCTACTTCTCTACCTTGAGCCTATGCCTGAATCAGAAAGACCTCGCCGC
>JBJYXA010000505.1:0-1421 GCA_046259705.1 Caldilineaceae bacterium | reverse complement strand
CGCTTCTCCCACTACACGGGTTACACTGCACTTTCGCTGCTGCATGCCGAACTCCTACTTCGCCACGGCTTACGGGAAGAAGCAATTGAGCGCTTAGGCAACGCGTTTGCAGCTATACCCAACTTACCAGGAGCCGTGGCCGTAATCACGTGCGGCGAAGCCGCGGGCATGCGTCTGCGCCGTCCTCTTTCGGAGGCGTTAAGCAAGTTGGAAGCAGCCTATACGGATACAGACCAGTTTCGGGCCCACTGCCGGAAGTTGCGCTCGGAATATGCTGACTTCGCGCCGTCTTTTACGCAGTGGTACTTGGAACAAGCAGCGGTTGATCTCGCCGGTGAGGAAACCAGCAACGTCGTCACACCGGAAAACATGACATGGATCGATCCCTTTGCCGACTGCGCCTATTCTGTTGACGACTTCGGCATTGAGATACAAGCCGCCAACGGGCGCGAGTTGTGGATGGTCAACCGCAGCGCGCCACGACTGTTGATGTCCACCAGCGGCAGTTTCGCCCTGCAAACAAACGTAAGCGCTGCGCGTGACGACCTCCCTGCCATGGGCGGTCTCCTATTGTGGCAAGACGAGGAGAACTATCTTTATCTTAGTTGGGGAGAGCGTCGCCCTGACGAAATCGGCTTCGAGGGTTGCATCGACAACGAGGACTTGGTCTTTGGCCGCGGAAAGCTACCAGGCGACAACATCCGTCTGCGGCTGGAGCGCCGCGGCGACCAGGTACGCGCCCTGTGCAGCGCCGACGGCGATACGTGGTACACAGCGGGGCAGATCGAGTTCGTCCCGGGCGACGAACTCCAGGCAGGCTTCTTCGCCAGTGGCCACATCGATCGCTCAGTCACCCCCGGCGCATTTCCTGATGGCACCGCCATCCGATTTCGCAGTGCTCGAATCGTGCCATATGCAGCAAACAGCTACGCTCCCGAATTGCGAGAGTTTCGGCCAAATCCTGATTTGCATCTTCAGTGGCGTTACGACGCATTCACGGGGCTCGGCCGGACCTATACCGGACGTTCTGACATGGAAAACGCGGCAGAGGTGTTTCGCGAGGCGCTTGAAATGGGTCCGCAGCTTGATATTCCCGCTGAGGAGCAGGCGCAACTGATCGCATGGCTATCAGATGTGCTCTTTTGGCGCTCAGATTATGACACCGTGCGCTCCCTCGTTGAAGAGGGACTGAAGATGGTAGACGAAGATCAACCCTCGATTGCGCGAGCCATGCTCAATCATCTCGCGACCATTGGTAGCGGCGGCAGTGGGGATGTCGACTGGAGCGAGTTCAGTCGCATACAAGACAACCTTCAATACCTGAAAGAACTTCCTTACTTGGAGGAACTGCGTGGCGCACATTTTTCGGCTGTAACCCTTTGCCTCTATCACAAGGACATAGCGGCCGCACGCGAATGGTT
>JBJYXA010000504.1:0-4354 GCA_046259705.1 Caldilineaceae bacterium | reverse complement strand
CGTCTTCGTGGCCGAAGGTTACGGCGCTTCCTACGGTTCAACTGCCGAATTTAGGTTAATGATTTGCCCCTCAGGTAAGCACTTTACCCCGCTTCTTGGGCGCGCGCCGCATGCGGCCACAGCCCCCGATTTCCGGCCCTTGGCGTGCACGTTCTCCAAAAACCTCCGACATACCTTCCACGGAATTTCCGCCGACGTCACCGAAGGCGGATCACCCATGCCGCAGAAGCTCTATGGACGGTGGTCAATGTTGAAACACACCGGCCGGTTCTGCAGTGGTGCAAGCCTCAACTCTGTCCGACACCCCTGCTGTACCCGTTCCGCCGCCAAGTCGGCAAACGATTCAAGGTACACTCGTGCTGACGATCACCAACACTGCGAGCGGGGTGCAACTCTGGATGGCCCGCACGCCTTAAAGCTCCGTAGCGGTGATGAGCCTACTTGTATGCCAGCGCCAAAATGGTTTCACTTTCTGCGTAGTACCTGCCACAGCGGTTCCGCAAGTTGCTCCGGTAAGGTGCGCTGGATAGACTGAATTGGTATTTCTTTTAACGGTCGAAATGGCACGTGAAATTGGGAGGTAAAACGTGGAACTGAGGGTCAAGGGCTCTTTGCATCCCATGGTTGTTTATGGAAGCTTGACAGTCGCGCTTTTGCTAAGCTCGGTCTCGATTTTATTGGTTGAGCACTACTACTTTCACCACGAGTTCTTGTTGCACGTCGCAGCGATTCCGCTGGAGATCCTGCTTGGCGTGCTGTTGGTGGAACGTTTGTTACACTGGCATGCCAAATCCAAGAAGAAGCAGCAGCTGATGTACATCAAGAGCTACTTCTTTCGCTCCGAAATCCGGAAGGTCTTTTTGCTCAACTTGCAAGCGCTGATGAAGCCCGCTATCTCAATAGAACGGATTAATACTGCAAGTCTGACTGAGCTTAAGGAGATGAGAGGCGAGTTAGATGAACTCGAATACGGCGAGGCTGCCGCCCTTGAGCCTGTCCTCGACGCGTATATCGAATCTAGCCAGGTCTTTGATCGTTTGATGGAATGGGCTATTGCTAACGATTTTGAGCAGATCTTTCACGATATGATCGATCTGCTTCATTTCATCCAGGACGTCAAATTATTCAAAGAGCAAAATCCGGATAAATCGTTCGCAATGGAAGCGTGCGAACATCCAGAATTGGAGGCGAAGATGTACGAGGTACTCCGGGATGGGGTCAAAAAGTTCCTGGATTACGCAATCGAACTCAAGGACAAGCAGCCGGAAGTCTTTGCGCAGTTGATGCGCGACTATGCGACCTTCGAAGCGTTTCAGAAGCTTAGCGCGCGACCCGCGGACGGGAAGGAGTCACGAGGCGAGTGCGCGCCTGCAAGTTAACAGGTAAGTCGACATCTCCCCTTTGCCTTTGATGTTCACGACACCCCGTGGTTCCAGCAAATAGTGGTCATTAACTAGGTCACGGGTTCGCTGGGAAACCTGGATTCGCCCCGGTACACCATGAGACTCCATCCGACTAGCCGTATTGACGGTGTCACCCCAAACATCATAGGCGAATTTACGTTCGCCTATCACGCCTGCAACCACGGGCCCGGAATGCATCCCGATTCTTACTTGACAACTGATCTCTCCTCGCTCGTTAAGCGCTTGTACCTCGTCGAGCATACTCAGGGCGACCTCTGCAGCGACAACGGCGTGGTCCGCCCGCTGCTCCGGGAGTCCACAAGCGATCATGTAGGCGTCGCCGATCGTCTTGATTTTCTCCACATGCCGCTGGCCAACAATGTCGTCGAAACAAGAGAAAATGGCGTTCAGCTGGCGAATCAGATCGCTTGGCGATAGCAATCCCGCCAATGTTGTGAAGCCCACGAGATCCGCAAATATGATTGTTGCTTCAGGGACGCCGTCCGCGATGTTTTTCTCGCCTGTCTTAAGTCTGTCGATAATCGCTCGTGGAAGAATGTTCGCTAACAATCCTTCAGAGCGTGCATACTCTTTCTCCAGTGCTGCTTCGGCCCTCAGTATATCGCTGTAGAACAGCCAAGCCAAAATAGAAACGAGAGCAAACGTTCCTGATACGCTACTAAGATGAACAATTGCCAAGAACTGTTCTGGCACCGGTAGCAACCCGGCATCTGCGGGCAACATGAGTTCGGACGCCACGAGCAATATTCCGGACAACAGCGGAAACCCATAGAGGACGGCCTTTTCCGAGGGTGAAGCGATCATCCCGCCAATTGGGCCACCGGCTATATAGAATAGTTGAAGCCCACAACTGGGGCTGAACATGGCGGTCAGCAGGAAAAGCTGCGAGTGTCCGACAAGGGTAAATGCCATCTTTGCAACCGCAAGATTCCCGCGATTGATCTGCCATAGCAAGAACACGTAAAGAACTATCGCGCCAGCGTTGAGTATGATCGCCGGGGCTAGCAACCTCAGGTCGTAAAATGCATAAAACAGGTTGAATGCGAGAGTGGTTGAGGCGATCAGTACAATGGACTGGTTGGTTAGTCGTTGGTGCCGGCGATCGCGCTTTCCGAGTCCTTTTGCACCCACTCCCGAAATCCATGACCAGGTCGCGGCCAAGCGGTACAGCATTTTCAGCTCATTCACCCCCGCGTGGAGTCTCTGCTCGGGTCCGTAGCAGAAAATACACAGACATCAGAAAAACATCGAGACGCTTATACCAGCCATTAGCCCGCTGTTTTCGTATCGTCCGTTGAACGCAGTCGTCCCATTGGCGTCACCACCGACATACGGCGCGTCGTTGTAGACGTCGCGGTCCTTCCATTTCGCGTACAACAATGCGCCTTCTATCTGCCACCGCTTCGTAGCGTACTTGATGCCGGTATTGAAGATATGCCGCTGCGCGTTTGGATATCGTGGTGAATAATACGACTCTGGTTGTGGATCTTGTTCGAACGTATATCCGCCACGCAGCTGCACCGTGTTGGTCAGTTGGTACGTACCACCAGCGTGAAACGAGTAAGTGTCGTCCCAGTTGTTGGTGGTTCGCGCCAGCTCGCTGCCTGCCTCGATCCCGGTACCCGGAATCCAATCCTTGCTCACAACGACGATGTCCTGGAACTTGCTCCATGAGGTGCGATCGACGTCAAATTCGAGACCTAAGTTCCCGCTGACTTGGTAACGCGCGCCGACTTGCAAGGTGCCGGGAAACGCCAGCTCTGTTTCCGTATTGACTTTGAAGCCTAGGCTGCTTCTGGCGTCGAAAGACCCATCAATTTGGACATTTACGGGAGCGAGGTAAGAAAGCCCCAGTGTCCAGGAGCCAAGCGAGTAGAGTAAAGCGACGTTCCACGTTAAGCTGTCGCCGTCACCTGATAAGAGCGCACCTTGGGAGTTAGAAGTGGCATCGGGGACGTAGTAATAATCCATTCCGATGGCGACGCTGAAGTTTTCGCTTAGGCGATACGAAACATTAGGATTAATATTCAGCATCTCAAGTGCGGTCTTAGTCGGCTCGAATGCCGCCAAAGGCCCGCTGAAGGCCGGAAAGGTGGCATTACGCCAGTTGGTTTCCAGACCAAACGGGACAACGACGTTAACGCCGAAGGCGACTCGTTCTGATACCGGAATCATGGCGTATAGGTGTGGCACGACGAACGGCGAATCCGGATTCGCGTCTACACGGCCACTACCACCGTCCGGCGTCGCGCTCGACGTCGGGTTAACGACGATCGTGCCGACGCTCACGCTTGGCTCGTCATGGAAGGACATGGCTGCGGGATTGTAAGGCAGGGCTCCTACCTCATCCCGGTTCGCCACGAGGGCCTCCGAAAGGCTCAGACCCGTGACGGTAAGACCGGGGATTCGGAACCCGGAAGCGCTACAGAGGTCTGCAGTGCTCGCCGAAATGGCGGCCACTACGACCGTCATCCACATCGCAGGCGGGGCGTATTTTGGCCAAACTTCGTCCATTCTGTCCTCCCGTCTGCTTGGCGTTTGAGTGAAGTAAAATATGAGCCGGAGCCCGCCGGCACGCCCACAAATCAAATGCACGCACCGCGTTTGCGGCGCAATCCATCGGGTGAGGCAACCGTCGTTCCCGCGCTTTTATCCAGAGGGACCGCGGAAGCCTACGCAATATCAATGCCAGCGCTTGTTGTCGCGACTTGGTGTGGCTCGGTGGCGGTTCATGTGCTTAGGGTGCGTATACCAGTGCGCGCGCACCACGATGGGGCAGGGAACGCGACAGGCCAAGTCGGCGGCGGTTGGGGGCGTTACGCCTGCTTTGGGTCGTAACCGCCCTATCCGGACCGTAACCGCCAGCGTCCGCTAAGCGCGTTTACCAGCCGCTGGAGAGACTTGTCCCGGTGGCGGTTATGGCGGAAAGC
>JBJYXA010000503.1:0-6669 GCA_046259705.1 Caldilineaceae bacterium | reverse complement strand
AAGCCCATCTCGCGGTAGGCGGAGACAAGTTGCACCAGGTATGGCGTGACAAACTCGGCGAATTGCTCAGGGCGAAGAAATGGGCCGGTATTGAAGCAATAATCCGAGCAGAGCGCGAATCCATCGAGTTCTCCGTGTGCACGCAGCTTCTCTGCTCGTTCCAGAGCGCGATCAACCCGCCGCTGCGCCTCCTGCTTAAGGTCTGCCGGATCATCATAGACTCGGTAACAGAACTCGGCCATCTGCGTACCGTCCGGTATGGAGAACGTGGCGTCGCCATGGCGCATGATGAAATAGCGGCTACCTGTCCGTTCCCGAATAAGGTCGATCAGACGCATGTCTTCGTCCACGGTGTCCGGATTGGTGTGGATGAATATGGCGCTATGTTCGTAGCGTTCTGCGGTGTGAATGTAGACGTCGGCCATCTCAGAGCGATGGAGCGCCCGCTCTTTCTCTTCCATCTGAACCCACTGTGCATAGTTGCGGTGACTTGGATGGACCTTGCCGAATGCTTCCATAGTGAGAAAGAAGACCAACTCAAAATGCGGCACGCGCCCGACCAACGGACGGCGTTCCAGTGCGGCAATGAACCTCTCACGGGGTTGCATGGGCCAACCTTCTTTCTAGAATGTGGGGCATGAGAAGCCCTATTGGCAGAGGACTGTCTCGCTAACGCAGGCCGCTTCTCGTGTTTGGAGCAGACTGCGCGCAGTTCACTACGCGTAGTCTACACCAACAGGCTCGACCTCGTCAGAATCAAGAGCGGGCCTGCAATGTTTGCAGGCCCGCTTCGATAAGCTAACTGTGCGAACTTGGCTGCTTGTCGCAGCCAAGCGCTGGTCTACTGTAGCATCGCCTCGACGGCTTCCGCTGTCTCCGATTCTCCACCATCGACATCGTCGTGGTCGACAACAGAGATGATGAAGTCTTCAACCTCGGTTCCATCTTCCAGCACCTTCTGACCGTAATCGATCTCGAGCGTATCGCCGGGAACGAATTCGTTGGCCAACAGCGCTTCGCTGAGCGGATCCTGGATGCGATTCTGGATCACGCGTCGCAGCGGTCGCGCTCCATATTCGGGATCGTATCCGGCTTCGGCTATCTCCATACGGGCTGCCTCGGTCAACCGCATCTCGATTTCATGCTCGGCCAACTGGATGCGCAGGGGCTTCAACTCCAGCTCGACGATCATGGCGATCTCATCGCGGGACAAGGCACGGAATACCATGACGCCGTCCAGACGGTTCAGGAACTCCGGCCGGAAGGTCTTCTTCAAGGCGTCCATGACCTTTGCCTTCATGGTCGCGTATTCTTGCTCGCGGGAAAGCTCGTCCTCGTCCTTGGTGATGGCAAACCCCAGTTTGTTGGCGCCCTGGATCAGCTTGGCCCCGATATTGCTCGTCATCAGAATTAGCGTATTTCGGAAGTCCACACGCCGTCCCTTAGCGTCTGAGAGATAGCCATCCTCCATGATTTGCAGCAACATATTGAACGCTTCGGGATGCGCCTTCTCCACTTCGTCGAGCAGAACTACGCTATAGGGTCGTCTTCGCACGGCCTCTGTGAGCTGACCGCCCTCCTCGTACCCAACATAGCCAGGAGGGGCGCCAACCAGTCTACTTACGTTGTGGCGTTCCATAAACTCGCTCATGTCGAGCTTGATCAATGCATCTTCGCTGCCGAACAGGAACTCGGCCAGCGTCTTCGCGAGTAGCGTCTTGCCGACGCCGGTCGGCCCAAGGAAGATGAAGCTGCCAATTGGTCGTCTCGGATCCTTTAGGCCCGCGCGTGCCCGCCGCACTGCCTTGGCGATTGCACGAATCGGTTCTTCCTGCCCGATCACGCGTTGGCGCATCACTTTCTCCATCTCCAGGAGACGCTCGCGCTCCTCGCCGGCGATGCGACTGACCGGTACGCCGGTCCACATGGAGACTACTTCGGCGATGTCCTCTGCCGAGACCTGAGGCTGATTGGAAGACTCGTTCCAGCCTTCACGCAACTCGTTGAGTCGCGCTTCCAGTTCGACTTCCTGATAACGCAGATCAATGGCGTCGTCGAACCGCTGCGTCTCCAGCGCTTCTTCCTTTTCCTTCTGAAGCTTCTTGAGGCTCATGAAGGTTTCACGCAGATTGGTCGCATATGGCGCCTTGTACATGCGCACCCGGCTGCCTGCTTCATCGATCAGGTCGATGGCCTTGTCCGGCATGAAGCGGTCGGGCACATAGCGTGCCGCCAACTGCGCCGCCGCGGTGATCGCCTCGTCGGCGATTTCCAACTTGTGATGGTCCTCGTAACGCTGTTTGACGCCACGCAGAATCTCGATAGTTTCCTCAATGGAGGGTTCTTCCACGAGAATGGGCTGGAAGCGGCGTTCCAATGCGGCGTCGCTCTCGATGTGCTTGCGGTATTCATCCAACGTCGTGGCGCCAATTACTTGGAGTTCCCCGCGACTCAGCGACGGTTTCAGGATGTTGGCTGCGTCCACGCTGCTGCCGGCCGCGCCTGCTCCGACGAGCATATGCACCTCATCAATAAAGAGCAGTGCGCCCGACTGAATGATTTCTTCGATTACCTTCTTGAGCCGCTCTTCGAACTGACCACGATACATGGTGCCGGCCACGAGACCACCCACATCCAGCATCAGCAGGCGGCGGTTGAGAAGGGGCTCCGGCACATCGCCCTCGATGATGCGCTGGGCCAAACCTTCCACGATGGCCGTCTTGCCCACACCGGGTTCGCCGATGAGCGCCGGGTTGTTCTTGGTACGCCGGCTCAAAATCTGGATCATGCGCTCGATCTCTGTCTGGCGACCAATTACTGGGTCGAGCTTGCCTTCTTCGGCCGCGGCAGTCAGGTCGTAGCCGAGCTGGTCGACGAGCGGAGTCTTGGATTCCTTCTTCTGCTTTTCCTTGGACTGCGCCTGCGTCTGAAGGATGTTGCGCGCCGTCTGTGTACGCACCCGGTCCAGATTCACGCCGAGACCACGCAGCACGTTTACGGCGATACCCTCGCCTTCGCGCACTAGGCCGAGCAGGAGATGCTCTGTGCCAATATAGTGATGGCCCATGAGACGAGCTTCGTCCACGGCCAATTCAATTACCCGTTTGGTGCGCGGCGCAAGCGTAGGTTTCCCGAACGGCGCCCGCTCACCACGTCCAACCGTTCGCTCTACGGCGCGAATAACTTGGCCAGGCTCAACGCCCAACTCGCGCAGCACCTTCACTGCGACCCCGTTTTCTTCCCGAACCAGACCCAATAACAGGTGTTCGGTGCCGATATAGTTGTGATTTAGACGGAGCGCCTCTTCCTGCGCCAACGTCAATACCCGTCTTGCGCGTTTCGTAAAACGATCAAGTTTGTCAGACATGCTTGCTATCCCCGAAATCTAGCTGCACCACCCACACAAGGCTGAGATGAACTCACTCACGTTCTGAGAGAACACAATTCATGCGGATGTGAATTCACAGGCATATACGATTGTGTTTTCCGTATTGTACTTGGAGCGGCCGCACGATGCCGTAACGTAAGTTCCCCTTTGGACAGGAAAACCACCGGCGCGACGAGGACGGATTATCGCCGTGGGCCGCCGCAATCGCGGATGGCTGCACGCTGCAGCCCATCACTTCTCTAGATCCATTGTAACGAGATGCAGAACGCTTTGTCAACCACAAATCGCAAATTCGACTGCACTCACATGGCAATACGTGTAGCGGGTGCATAAGGTTCCGGGCGAAACGTTGGGAATTGAGGCAAAGTCCGCCAACTATGCGAAACGCAGAAGAACCGAGGCGCCACAATGAGTGACGCCTCGCCGAATACACTATATTGTGGCCCGACAGAACAGACGATCAGGCGACGACTTCGTCTACTTCTTCCACTGCCTCTGCGGAGGCCTGCGCTTCCGCAACTGCGGCCTGCATGGCAGTCATGGCAGGCGCTTCGTCTGAGAAATCTTCTTCGTCGGCGGCCACATCAGCCGACTCGTCGCTGGGTGCGATCTGCCAGTCAACTTCAGGCTCTTCGGTTTGCGGCAAGGCCTGCTTTAGGCTCAGCCCCATCCGTCTTCGCTCGACGTCGATTCGAATAACGCGCAGGTCGTGTTCCTCACCCTCGGCGACCACCTCTTTCGGATGGCCAACTCGCTGCTCCGAAAGCTCACTAATATGAATCAAACCTTCGATGCCATCCTTGTCCAGTCGAGCAAATGCGCCGAAGTTGACCAGCTTCGTAATCTGGCCACGAACTATCTGTCCGACTTCGTAATGATCTTCGACCAGGTCCCACGGATGGGGTTGCAGCCGGCGCAGGCTCAGGCCGATGCGGCGACGATCCTGGTCCACATTGAGGATCTGCACCTTGACATCCTGACCGACCTTGACGACCTCGCTGGGATGGTTCACTCGATTCCAGCTCAGTTCGCTCAAGTGGATCAGACCGTCAGCTCCGCCAAGATCGACAAAGGCGCCAAAGTCGGCAATGCTACTGATGACGCCGTCGTACACGTCGCCTTCAGCCAGCGAATCGAGCAACTGGTCCTTCATCTTGCGACGCCACTCGCGCATGGCGAGGCGTTCTGACAAGATCAAGCGATTTCGCCGCCGGTCAATGTCGATCACCTTCAGCATAAGCGACTTGCCAACGAGGTCGGCCCAGCGGTCCTCGCTATTTTCGGCGTCGTCATTGCTCATGCGCTGACTTTCCGAGCTTAGTTGGCTCGCCGGTACGAAACCCCGTACCTGGCCGATCTTCACGATCACACCACCGCGATTATTCGCAGCCACTTCGCCCTCGAAGACGGACTGTGACTGCATGTACTCCTCGGCCTTCTCCCAGTCTTTTTCTGCTTGGGCTCGGCTGATGCTAAGCATCAGATTGCCTTCGCGATCCTCACGCAGAACGTAGACCGGGACCTCGTCACCAATGTCCAACGACTCCACCATCTCTTCGATCCGGTCGAGCTCACGACCGCCGACGATCCCCTCGGATTTATAGCCGATATCGACCAAAAGTTCGTGCGGACGCTTCTCTACAATAATGCCGCTTCGAATCTGTCCCTGCTGAGGCACAATTAGTGCCTGATCCATCTCAGCAAGCAGAAGCGCCATCGGGTGATTCTCGTCGTTCTCGCCACCCTCCATGCCCATCATTGCAGGATCCATGGGTACATCATACTTGGCGTGACCGTTGTTCATAAGCTAGACAACATCCTCCAGAAAAATAAGTCTGCCGAAAACGTTTTGGCAACATTAACGATACTGCACTCGTCATCGATACTGCACTCTTCGCTGAATCACACCTCATTGTGCTCAGTCAGTTCCGTGACCGAACTCTTGTGCGACACAAGATCGCACCCAAACCATATCTATTTTTGCCGCCCTGTCCGGACGGCCGGAGGGCGGTTAGCTTTCCTGCCTTCCAGCTACGGGATCAGAGCGATTGCCTCGATTTCTATCAGCCCCCCAAGCGGCAGCGCCCTGACCTCGACGGTGCTGCGCGCCGGCGGTTCGGCGGCAAACACCGTGCCATAGATCTCGTTCACGGTCGAAAAATCCGCCATGTCGGTAACGAATATGGTCGTCTTTACCACACTGTCGATATTGGCGCCGGCTGCCTTGAGAACAGAGGTTAGATTTGCAATCGCCTGGCGCGTCTGCGCCTCGATTCCATCACGCAATGCGCCTGTCTCAGGGTCTAGCCCCAGCTGCCCGGAGGCGAAGACCAGTCCGTCAGTCTTGATCGCTTGAGAGTAAGGGCCAACAGCAGCCGGTGCATGGCGCGTCAAAACGGGATCGCGTTTCAAGATTCGCCTCGATCCAGTAAATTACAGATTTTCTGATTGTTCGTTTGATCGCTTAGAAGACAGATCGATGTAAGGCAGTACATAGAGACCAGGGGTCATTCCACAAGGCACAAACCGGTTGCGCGCAGACATTGTAACCTAACGCACCAAATGATGGCAAAAACCAAAGGGATTGAATATACGGTCACAGAGTACTAGGTACACGAGGATGGCGTGGGACGCAGTAACGATGCTCGCCCTGCGAAAAACCTGCGCTCGCCAGGCGCACCACTATCGACGTTATTACAACTATTCCAATGCCTTACGTCCGGAGTGATTTGAGGGCTGAGGCACTCAAGATCATGTGGGAACGATGGGTAGGCTCCGGCGCATGATCTCATAATTTTCCAGCGCCCTGCCGGCCCCCAGCGCTACACACGCAATGGGATTTTCCGCGACATAACAGGGTACACCAGTTTCCTGTGTCAGTAGCTGTGCAATATTGCGGAGCTGTGCACCACCGCCCGTAAGCACCATGCCGCGATCGATGATATCGGCCGCAAGTTCGGGAGGCGTCTTTTCCAGCGTCGCGCGCACCGTGCTGACGACGGCTTGCAGTGGTTCTGCCATCGCTTCAGTCACCTCGCTGCTGGCTATCTGCATGATCTTTGGCAGGCCGGTGACCTGGTCGCGGCCGCGCACTTCCATGCTGCGTTCCTCTTCCATTGGCAGCGCGCTGCCAATGCCGATCTTGATCTCCTCGGCTGTCTGCTCACCGATCAGCAAGTTGTACTTCTTGCGCACGTAGTTCACGATCGATTCGTCGAAGCGATTACCGCCGACGCGCACACTGCTCCATACGACGATGTCGTACATGGATGCAACCGCCG
>JBJYXA010000502.1:2644-4484 GCA_046259705.1 Caldilineaceae bacterium | reverse complement strand
ACCTGTTTCCCATTGACCCTCAAGACAATTTCAGCCGGACCGTTGCGAACACCGGTTTCGACACGCGTCTCGACTTCGATCTTGACCTTACCGGTCGGCAATTTTGCTTCGGACGAGACCTTGGTGCGCTCGACGTGATAGAGGTTGTACTCGAAATTCAGTTTGCCTTGATCAACCCACGCGGCCACGCCGCCCGAGTAACAACCAAGAGCGTAGAGTACTCCCTCGTCGTCATCTTTCAGTTCCGCGTCAATCGTCACCACGCTGCTACGAAGCGCCAGTTTGGGTGCGGTTGGTTCCGGGACTTCGTAGACATCACTGGTGTAGTAAAACTCCGTCGCCGGATTCTGAACGACATACTCGGGGTGGAGGGCAGTCCATAATCCAGCACCAATGGGAAATGCACTGTTGTCCTTCGCTTGATCCAGGAACAGGGCTTTCATTTCCTCGAGTTTCTCGGGTTGATCCGCAGCCAGATCGACTGCCTGAGAGAAATCATTGTTGAGATCGTAAAGCTCCCATTGGTCCTTATCCGGCCTCCAGTTGTACATCTCAGGGTCGATGCCAGGCTTCCAGGGGATGCGCGGTCCGAAGGCTGAGGCAACATAACCATCGTGATAAATTGCCCGGCTTCCAAAGACTTCGAAGTACTGTGTCTTCTTCTGCCCGGGTGCATCAGCCGATTCAAAAGCGTATCGCATGCTGACGCCATCCATGGGAAGTTGGCTGACCCCGTCTACTAGCCTGGGAGCGGGGATTCCGAGTATCTCGTAGATGGTCGGCACCACATCGTTGACGTGGTGAAACTGGGAACGGACCGCTTTATCCGGAGTGATCGACTTGGGCCACGAAACGGCCAATGGATTACGTGTTCCGCCGAAGTGTGCAGCGACCAGCTTGGTCGATCGATAGGGCGTGCTTCCGGCCCACGCCCAACCGGCGTGATACATATTCTCGAACTTAGGTCCACCCAGCTCATCGATTCCGCCGTTTTCTTCCACGACTCGCAGGTGGTCGGCGATGGTGGTCGCCGTTCCGCTTTGCGCCAAGAACTCGGCGACTGTGCCGCCTTGGCCTTCGGCGCTGGAACCGTTGTCGCCCCAAATGTAGAAGACAAGCGTATTGTCGCGGATACCCTGACGTTCGAGTTCGTCGATCAGCTTGCCAACTTGCGCATCGGTGTGCTCACAGAAGCCGGCAAAGATCTCCATGAGTCGTCGCTGGAAGGGCTTTTCTGATTCGGGAATGTCATCCCAGGCAGGCATCGATTCCGCACGCGGCGTGAGCTTGGTATTTGCCGGCAGATAGCCGAGTTGCTTTTGCCTCTTAAACACACGTTCGCGATACGCATCCCATCCATCATCGAACTTCCCCTTGTACTTGTCCGCCCATTCGCTGGCGACTTGATGGGGGCCATGCACCGCGCCGGGTGCCCAATACATCAAGAACGGTTTCTCGGGTGCTAAGGCTCGCTGAGTTCGCATCCACTTGATGGCCTTATCGGCCATGTCTTCGGTCAGGTGATAACCATCTTCGTGCTCCTTCGAAGGCAATCGATTGAAGTTCTCGACCAACGCCGGCTCGTACTGGGACGTTTCTCCCGTCAAGAAGCCGTAGAAATAGTCAAATCCGACCAGGCGACCCGTTGGCCATCGCTCAAACGGTCCGGCTTTGGAAATGTCCGTCTCGGGGGTGTTGTGCCACTTGCCGTAAGCCGACGTGGCGTAACCGTATTCCCCCAGAACCCGTGCGAGCGACGCACTCGTTGCGGGCCACATACCCGTATAGCCGTCCCAATCATTGGCCAGAGCACTGATGACGCCTTGCCCGATGCGGTGGT
>JBJYXA010000502.1:0-2544 GCA_046259705.1 Caldilineaceae bacterium | reverse complement strand
ATACCCGCGATCGACAACGGCGTGTTGAACATGTCACAGAGATCGAACAGCCCGTCACTGACGCGGCCAGGTGCGATGGTTCCGGGCCAATAAGCGATGGTCGGTACGCGAACGCCACCTTCCCAAGTGGTTCCTTTGCCGCCGCGAAACGGTTGGTAGCCACTGTCGGGAAAGAGATCCTCGTTCGCTCCATTGTCGGACGTGAAGAACACAAGCGTGTTCTCTGTTTGGCCAGTTTCCTCGAGGACAGAAAGTAGCCGCTTGCAAATGTCGTCCACCTCCAGGACCCCGTCGCGATAGGGGAAACCGGCAGGGCTCTTTCCTTCATACTGCTTCGCGGGGTAGGTGTCGTTGTGCAGTCTGCCGAATGAGTGATAGAGGTAGAATGGCTTCTCGTCCTTGACGCTACGGCGAATGAAGTCTTCGGAGAAGTCCGCAAACTTCTGGTCAATCTGACTCAGCTCGTCAAGATTCTCGATCTTTTCGGCAATACGTAGTTCGCCTCCTTTCGTGCCTGCGGTAATCGCCGGTTCACTTAGGCTTTTGACGGCAGCCAATCGCCCTGGCCGAAGAACAAGATCCGGATAGAGACGCTTATCCAATTGCTGCGAAAAGTCGCTGATCACGGACAGGATTCCGTAGTATTCGTCGTAGCCGACTTGATGTGGATAGGATCCGTCGCCTTCGCCCAAGTGCCACTTGCCTGACAGCCCAGTTCGATAACCGGCATCGGAGAGCAACCTGGCGGTGGTGACTTCACCTTCCCAAGGATTGACCAAGGGCTTTTCGCCGCTGAGGGTGGGGCGAGTCAGCCCGCTGCGTGTAGGAATCCGCCCCGTGTGTAGTGCCGCGCGAGTCGGCGTACACGTTGGTTGCGCATAGGCCGAAATCAGTTTCAACCCATCCCGCGCCATGCGGTCGATGGTTGGGGTGGGAGCACCAAGCAACAGTCCACCGCCAAAACAGCCTGGATCACCCCAGCCCATATCGTCGACCAACAGGATGACGATATTGGGTTTGCGTCCAAACTTTGCCTCCAGGGCTGCCAACTTCCTTTTGGCCTGGGCATCCTGTTCCGGTCGAGGGATAAACGGTTCGAGGTGGTCGGCCGTTTGGACCGTCTTGGCAAATCCACTGTCTTGCGATTCATCACCCCACACGGGCACCGCAAGAACCATCGAGAAGAGTAGTAGTAAAAGTCGCTTCATTTTAGACTCCAAATGGTTGTGAATGGCAGTCGGGTGCGTTGCTCGCGCTCGGCCTAAGTTCATGGCGTCAGACTGAAGTCGACCCTCTCTTGGTCTCGCATCTGTGTCGCAAAATCGCGGCGTGAGATCGAAAGATCGACATCGGGCGATAAGTAGGGTAAGCTACTGATTCGAAATAGGATGCTTCTTGTTGTCTACGTAAAATCCGCAAAGTAGCAGAGTTTGGGGCATCGAACTAAGCACGAACAATCGGCCCCCGTAACCATCAAGGCTTTACAAAGAACCCGTGAACGCAACCTTTGCCGAATTCGACTGCTACGCCGAGGTGATACGGAACGTTGAATTGGACGTTCAACTCCTTCGACCTCATGAAAGGCGATGGTCCATTCAGCAGCTGGAAGTTGGGCAGCTGCACGTACAGCATGCCGTCGAGGGAAGCGGCCTGCTGACGCGCGGCGCGGTTACTGCGGACGGATGGGGACTTTATCTGCAGGTAGCCGGTGACCCGATTCCGATGAATGGGAAGGGTCTCTCGCACGATGCAGTTGCCCTCTTGCCTCCCAGGTCTGAATTTTGCTTCAGTGGTCAGGGGAAGGTGGAGTGGTATTCCTTGTACGTTCCCAGTGCCTTGATTGACGCGACTTGTGACGCTTCCGGGCAAGTGCCGGCCGCTGATGTCGTAGCGATACCCGGGGACCTCTTAAGACGGCTAACCGCGGAGTTACTCGCGGCATCCAGCTCATTGGAAGATGGTGTGCCTCTCGACCAAGCTATTCGTGCGCAGGCAGCTATCGAAGGCCGCCTTGTTTCAACTTTCATTCAAATACTGGACGAGAGCACACAAGGGCACAGTCTCCCAAACCATAAAACAAGCATTGACCGGCAGCGAGTGATTTCGACAGTCATCGAGCTGGTTAATGACTCGGATGACGGTGCTTACACTGTTCCTGAGTTAGCAGAAACGGTGGGCGTTTCCCAGAGAAGTCTCCTCTCAGTGTTCCGCGAGCAGCTTGGTGTGTCTCCCCAAGAATTTCTGATAAGCCATCGGCTTCATCGGGCACGGCGATCGCTTCTTTCGGCTAGCTCAAGTGACATGACCGTAGCGGCCGTTGCAGTGCAGTTTGGATTCTTTGATCTCGGGCGATTCGCGACTAGATATTTCGGCCTCTTCGGTGAATCGCCTTCCGCTACGCTTCGGCGAAAAGCCAGGTGAATGCCTCGCTGCTCAAGACTGGAAGGCGAAATATAAATCCATGGCTCGGACCGACCGCCTGGATGCTTGCGTGGCGATGAGCGGCATCTCATCAGCTAAGCGGCCGACGAGGATCGCTGCACC
>JBJYXA010000501.1:0-2355 GCA_046259705.1 Caldilineaceae bacterium | reverse complement strand
ACTACAACGCTGGAATTGACTACGAGAAGCGCGTGCAGCATTGACCGAGGTCTGCGGAGAGAAGGCTGGCTAGGGTGCGGCGCGACATGCCGTAAGCGAAGAAGCCCCGGACGATGCCGGGGCCTCTCGATGCTACGAACAGCGTGCGCTCACTTCGCCTTCCGTCTCCGGCTCAGACCGAGACCGGCGAGGCCGAAGCCAAGCAGCGCCAGCGTGCCAGGTTCTGGCGCTTCATATGGCACATTGTTTTGGACACCGATCCTAAGGGGCACTGCCACGTACTCGACGCCGTTCAGCCATACCGCAATCGACCGGAACTCGTAATACGCTTCATGCGGAACGACAAAGATCGGCGGCTTTTGTTCGAACAAGTAAGTGACTGCCAGCAGCGTCGGCGGCAGCCCGCCGAAGCCGCTATCAAGCAGCGCCTCAAACGATGCGGTATAACTTTCTCCCTCCGCCCTCTGCATCGAAAAGCTGATCAGTGGCGCGGAGTTTGAAAATAGACCGCCCGTGGCGAGATTCTCGAACGACAGAAACGCCAAGCGATGGTCCAGTTCGCTCTCAATGGTGAACCCGCTGAGCTCCGCCACCGACAAAGGCAAGTCGAGGCTGGTCAGGGCGGCGGGAGGGCTGCCGAATTTCACGAACTCCAGACCCGTCGCCGACAGCAAGAACGATGCCTCGTGAGTGCCCTCAACCGCTCCCACGACGGAGTAGGCGTCCCGACTGACCACAGCATTAGCGGCCGGCCCGAAGCAGAGAATGGCGACTGCCGCGCCGGCCAACCCAGCTCGATCGATTCGACGCATTGCCCCTCCTTTGGATCGCCTCTGTGAGCAACCTATGGCGTTGTACGTCGTCGGCTCAGACCCAGACCCGCGAGGCCGAGGCCGAGCAGCGCGAGCGTGCCGGGTTCAGGGGCTCCACGCGGGAAGAACAAAAATGTATCCCAGCCGACTCCGCCAAAATCAGTGATGTTGTAGATCCTGATGCCTGTCAGGTTGCTGAAGGCAGAAAGATCGACCAGGAGGGGATTGAATCCCTCCGCGTTGCCGATCACGTCATATGTGGAGCTGAAGGTTCCGCCTACGAAAACGTCCACTTGCGCTATCAGCCCTGTGTCATCAACATTGATAGCGTCGAACTTGAGGCCATGGATACCTTCGGAAAACGTGACGATCGTCTCCTCGACACAGTTGGCACCAGAGCCTGCTGGGCCACTGCATAGGAAGTTAGGTGGCGTACTGTAGGAAGCCATCTGGGTAGTCACGTAGTTCACGTTGCCCGGCGTTGATGAGAATACGACCCCCGGATACTGGTTGGTGATGACGGTCCCGTCCGGGAAGGTGTCGAAGTTGATTGCTATCCCTAGGGCCAGCGCCACCGACGGTCCTCCCAGCAGTCCGACCGCTACTAGGCCCGCTATGTGTCTCCGCCACCGTCGCCAGTCGCGTCGCATGTCAGTTTCGCCTTCGGAATAACCCCAGCCCCGCGAGGCCGAAGCCCAGCAGCGCGAGCGTGCCGGGTTCGGGAACTGTCGGGCCTGTCGCACTCAGGCAAGCGCTAGTGCTGTCATTGGCCTGCACACAAGAGTCGACTGTCAATGGCGTGGCGCTGGTGGTCGAAAGTACAACCGAGAAAATACCGTCAAGCACGCCGGTCTCGTAAACAAAGACACTGCCAATGTCCGATCCCGGGGCGAAATCGTCGACTGCACAAAGGCCGGGGCTAGCGAATGTGCCGCCGGCGTTCCACTCCGTGTAAGACTTGATGCATGTAGTGACACCATTCGCCTGGCCATCGGGGAGCTGCAGCCCAAGAATTACTGCTGTCA
Source organism: Caldilineaceae bacterium (assembly GCA_046259705.1). GTDB lineage: Bacteria > Chloroflexota > Anaerolineae > Caldilineales > Caldilineaceae > JASGTU01. Next base: position 518 of record JBJYXA010000501.1, on the reverse strand, counting down.
GTGGTGTGAGCGCCGTCAAGTCGAAATTGAACGTCGCCGGACCGCCGGATGAAATGCTGATCGCCGACGCGTTCTGAATTGGGCTGATCAGCAGCACAATCGCCAGCAGTCCAAGAACTCTTGTTCTCATGATTATTCCCTTCCTGATTTTCGATACCTCCATCCGATACCCCGGAGGGCGAGGGCCGGCAATAGGGCTTTCCGAAAGTCACATAATGCGGGCTCGCCACTACGTTTTGCCGGGCACGTCGCACATAGATCTGAACCGCGTGCCCGTCTCGGACGGCTTCCAAGGTCAGATTGCGGCGGTTCCGATGAACTCCAATGCCCGCTCACGCCGTGCTGTCTTTGCGAATGCAGCAGGCCTCAATCGACCTGACCACCGTTTTAGTCCGGTTCCCAGGTGGAGTCCGCAGCTAAATTGCGAACGGTCCCGTTTTAGGTCGGTCGGAAGCTAGAAATCTGCCGCTTCGTTGGTCCGTTGCTGACCTCTTCGGAAGTACTCACTGGGGGTCAGA
>JBJYXA010000500.1:0-4747 GCA_046259705.1 Caldilineaceae bacterium | reverse complement strand
GGTTTGGCGAAAGTGGGGTTTGCCCCGCTTTTGTTGTTGTAAGGGGATAATATGTCCAAACAGTTGATTGCCGGTATCAACCAAGTGGCAACGGATAAGGGACTGGACCGTGAGGTCATCTTTGATGCTATAGAAGCCGCTCTGGTGTCGGCATACAAACGCAATTACGGATCCATCGCCAACGTCACGTCTGAAGTAGACCGGGTGACGGGTGACATGCGCGTCTTTGCAGACCGTGAAGTTGTGGAAGAGGTTCTCAACGAGCGCACTGAGATTACCGAGGAGGAGGCCAAACAGCACGACAAAGCCGCCAAACTTGGTGACGTCGTGCGTGTGCCCGAGGAGCCCGACAATTTCGGTCGCATTGCCGCCCAGACTGCCAAACAGGTCATCCTACAGCGAATTCGAGAGGCAGAAAGAGATACGGTCTTTGAGAATTTCGCGCACCGGGTAGGTGAGATTATCAACGCACAGGTGCGTAGCACGGACAACGCATCGGGCGCGGTGACGGTCATGCTGGACGACAGGCATGAGGCCTTGCTCTCACGCGATGAACAGATTCCGCGCGAACATCTCCGTCGCGGTGATTACATTCGCGTTTACATTGTGGACGTACACAAGAGCACACGCGGACCAGTGATCAAACTCAGCCGTACGCACCGCAATTTACTGCGCAGGTTGATGGAAATGGAAATTCCGGAAGTGCGTGAAGGCACCGTGGAGATACGCGCTATTGCGCGTGAGCCCGGCGCACGTAGCAAGGCAGCGGTTGTCGCTACGGCTCCAGGCGTAGATCCAGTCGGCTCGTGCGTAGGCATGCGTGGTTTGCGTATTCAGAATATCGTGAACGAACTCGCAGGTGAAAAGATCGACGTTGTCGAGTGGAGCAGCGATCTTCACACGTATATCGCTAATGCATTGAGTCCTGCGAAGGTCAATCACGTTTTGCTCGATGATTCGAATTCCATCAAGACCGCCATTGTCGTCGTACCTGATCGGCAGCTAAGTCTGGCGATCGGAAAAGAAGGTCAAAATGCACGCCTTGCCGCAAAGCTGACTGGCTGGCGTATCGACATTAAGAGCGATAGTGAAGCCATGCGAGAAGGCATCGACGAACTCGCGGCTCAGCAAGCGCGCGAGGGTCGATCCACTGATCTCTTCGACGTGGTGCAGCGGTTCTTGGAAGATGACAAGAAACCGCAGCCAAAGACAGAGGATCTTTTCGCCAAGGCGATGCAGGCGCTTGAGGAACAAGATAGCCAAACGCCCGTCAGAGATACGGAAACCCAGGCGCCGGTCGAGATGCCTGATCTGCCTATGGATCGCGAATCGCTTGATGCCATGTGGCCATCCATGGAAGACTTGCCGGAAGAGCCCGCGTCGGTAGGCGAGGCACTGAATCCGGAAGAGGAACCGGAGATCGTGTCGGAAACGCAGCATCAAGATGAACTAGAGATAAACGCCGAGGCTTCCGAGGAGGAAATTACTCTCGCTCAGGAACCAGAAGAAGAAGACGGAATCACAATGGTGGATGAGTTACCTGAAGTCATTACCGCCGATATGTTGCGCGCTCGCGGGAACAAGCCCATTGACCTCGACGCTATAGAGATTCCGGCAGAACTCCTGGCGGGACTCGAATTAGAAGCAGAGGCAGAGGACGAAGAGGAAGAAGAAGAGCTGCTCCAAGAATTTGAAAAGGAAGTGCAGGGCAAGAGCAAAGGCAAGAAGAAGGCCAAAAAGACTAAGCGACGCCGGCCGGCCTTCGACGACGATTATGACTTCTAGACTCACAAATCATCGTCTTGTTTGCTGGATTTGGTAAACGCCATGTCACGGCATGCCAAGATCCAACGCCAGAAGCATGTCCCGAAGCGAACGTGCATCGCTTGCCATAAGGTGGGTGGGAAACGTGGACTCATTCGCTTAGTGCGGACAGACGAAGGTGTAAGGATAGATCCATCCGGCAAGCTTCCAGGTAGGGGCGCATACGTGCACCCAAACCAGGACTGCTGGATGGCGGCACTAGATGGAAATCGGATACAGCAAGCGTTGCGCACCAAACTGAGCGTGACGGACCGTCAGATGCTGATTGAGTACAGTAGCGGTCTGCCAGACCATAATGAAGCGCTACAGGTGCGCAACGACGTGAGTTCGGAAGATGCAGTCAATTAGGTCGGGATTGAACCCATTGACGAACCCAAGCTAGGGCAGGAGTCAGGGTCCACGCTCCTACTGACGGCTTGTATTGGCTACACTCGGTGTTAGGGGAATGATCGACAATATTGTAGACAGCGCTAAGTAGGCCATGTTGGCTGCGCGCTTGGATCATCTGGGAAACTGCGGCGACTCTACGACCCTGCCATCTTTGGCGGTCAAGGTGTGCATGCCGAGGAACGGTTGGAGGCCACTTATGTAACGACGGTTGGCCCTTCCCTCCTCCTTCACCCTTTGTCTCCCCAGAACACCCTGAATCCGCCAACATGGGATTGCTTACACTATCCGGTCGAAGCAGATTGCCTTGCGCACTTCGGAACGAGAGCCGTGTGTGCTCGAGAGACATGCCTGCGGCGCCAATGCGCATGCCGGAAAGCTAGACATACACATGCTGTCTACATTTTAATGGAGTTTGTGAGGTACCATGGGCAGTTCGGCTCCGCACCGTTTCTCATTGGCAGCGGGACCGGGAGAGCACCAGTGGGAATTCGCTCATGTATGAAGGGGGCAACTAGTATATGCCAGACAGCAAAACAACCACTAAGTCAGAGAGCAAAGCGTCTGCAAAGGGCCGGCGCACGAATGGAGCCGAGAAGAAAAACGGCGCTGCTCGTCCTGTAGAGAGCGTTGTCGTCGAGGACTACATTACCGTTCGAAATCTCGCTACATTGATGGACCGCAGCCCAATCGACCTGATTAAGGTCCTCATGCAGTACGGGATCATGGCCCCTATTACGCATAGCATCGACCATGACACAGCGGTGATCCTAGGAGAAGAACTCGGCATTTCAGTGGAATGGCCTGAGCCTAGAGAGGCGGAAGAGCCGGAAGAGGTAACAGAGGAAGAGGAAGAACTAACCAGCGCCCAGACCTTCGTGGACCAGATCGTCGCCAAAGAAGACGAAGAAAATCTGGTCGAACGCCCACCGGTAGTGGCCGTTCTTGGCCACGTTGACCACGGCAAGACGACGCTTCTGGATTACATCCGCAAGACAGATGTGGCTGGCGGTGAAGCCGGTGGTATCACTCAGCGAACGGGAGCCTATCAAATAGGGACAGGTGACGGCAAGATCACGTTCCTGGATACGCCTGGCCACGAAGCATTCACTGCAATGCGCGCCCGAGGCGCCCAAGTCACTGACATTGTGGTACTTGTCGTCGCAGCCGACGATGGCGTCATGCCTCAAACACGCGAGGCGATAAGCCATGCAAAGGCCGCAGGCGTCATCATCATTGTTGCGCTCAATAAGATCGACCGGCCCAACGCGAATCCCGACCGCGTCATGGAAGAATTGGCGGTGGAGGGGTTACAACCCGAATCATGGGGCGGCGATACCATCGTCGTGCCAGTAAGCGCGACCGAAGGTACCGGTGTGGACGATCTGCTCGAAAATATCAATGTAGTCGCTGAGCTGGAACAGTTCCGGGCAAACCCCAAAGGCCAGTGTATCGGTACGGTGATTGAATCGGAACTCGATCGTTATCGCGGCGTCACGGCGACGCTTCTGGTCCAGAACGGTACGCTAAAGAGAGGCGACTCCTTGGTGGTCGGTACGACTTGGGGTCGGCTGAAGGCGATGTTCGATTACGAAGGTAATGCTATCAAGGAGGCACCGCCTAGCACGCCTGTGGTAGTGCTTGGCCTGAACGAAGTGCCTCTCGCCGGCGACGTGTTTGAAGTCATGAAGAATGACAAAGAAGCGCGACGCCTGGCCGAAGAACGGGCTCTTGAAGCCGAACGCGCTGAACTAGCCCCTGCGCAGCAGCCGATGTCTTTGGACGAATTGTTTGCTCGCTTCGAGGGTGGCCAGACGAAGTCGCTGAACCTCATCGTGCGCGCGGACATGCAGGGCACGCTCGAACCCGTTGTTGCCAGTCTCAAGGATCTTGGCAATGATGAGATCAGCGTTGATATTTTGCAGGCAGCCATCGGCGACATATCCGAATCCGACGTCATGCTGGCAGAAGCGAGTGATGCGGTTATCATCGGCTTCAGCGTGGGCACCGACAAAGCAGCGCAGGCACGTGCGGACCAATCCGGCGTAGAGATTCGGCGATATGATATCATCTACAAACTGATTGAGGACATCGAGGCTGCTCTCACAGGGATGCTCGAACCCATCTACGAAAATCTCGTCGTCGGCCATGCCGAAGTCTTGCAGCTTTTCAAGTTGCGACGAGGTGTCATCGCCGGATGCGCAGTCACCGACGGCGTCGTTAAGCGCAATGCGCTGGCTAGGGTCCTGCGAGATGGTCAAATAATCGTGGAATCTGCGCGCGTGGGTACCCTCCGCCGCTTCAGTGAAGACGTCAACGAAGTTCGTACGGGTTTCGAATGCGGGATCCTTCTGTCGGAAGGTGATGACGTACTGCAGGAACATGACGTCATCGAGGTCTTGGAACGAACGCGTGTGCGGTAGGCGGACCGGCGGGCGCGGCCAACTCTTGTTGGCCGCGCCCGTTCAATCTAGCTATTCCCGTGCAACGTACAATACTCCCTGATCTCGAGAGGAGGCAGTCGTGAGTACTATCC
>JBJYXA010000499.1:0-3258 GCA_046259705.1 Caldilineaceae bacterium | reverse complement strand
TCTAGTAACCTTCGTAGCCCGGGATCTGCTTGCGGCCAACGCCACCGCCATAGGAGATAACGTCGAAGGCGAACATGATGCCCAGCCAGATCCAATCCCAGCCGGTCACGCCGCCCGGGGCGACGATGATGTACATGATGGTAGTCCAGGGCAGGAAGATGATGCCCAGTACCGGCCATATCCACCAGATGGCGCCGCCCATCCAGTTGTTGAAAGCGAGGCTCCAACGCGTCGGTTGGAATAACCACCAGAAGATGGCGAAGATACGCGGGCCAAGCAAAACCAGCATGAGAAATGCGCAACACATATGATGACCCCCTGAGTAATGATTAAATAACCTATTGCCGCTGTTGTTATTCGGGGAACATGCCCGTGTAACGCTGCACAGTTCCCGATGTTGACAGTGTACCCGAAATAGTCGTTGCTGTGAAGAGGGAAATCACGATCGGATCTTGAGACGCGGTTCACGCCGGCGCGTAAGTGAAGAACGGAATTTCCCAGGCTATGGGAGACACTTCGCCAGGGTTAGGCGCTTTCTTGATCGTGGCGAAGAAACTCCGGTTTACTTGGTCAAGTGTTGGCCTGTAGCGCCTAGGTGTATTTGCCGTATAGTTTGGCGGCTCTGAGGAAAGCCTCCAGGTTTTCCGCCGGGGTATCCGCCTGGATGATGTGGGCGGGAGCAATCATATAGCCGCCGCCCTGCCCCAGTACTTCAACGCGCCGCTTCACCGCGGCGGCGATTTCTTCGGGTGAGCCGAAGGGCAATAGCTGCTGCTGGTCGATACCCCCCCAGAATGAAAGACGGTCACCGAACTGCAGCTTGAGGTCTGCCGGCTCGTGGCCCGGAACGCCGGGTTGCACCGGGTTGATGACTTCGAGGCCGGCGTCTACCCATTCATCCAGGATCTTGGCGACGGCGCCGTCGGAATGGTGCGCGATGATCACGGCAGGGTTGCGGGATTTGAGCGCTGCGTACATCTCCCGATGACGCTCCTTGAAGTAGCGGCGCCACATTGCCGGTGAGATGAGCAGGTTGTTTTGGTCGCCATAATCGTCGCCGGCCCAGACCCCATCCACGCCCAGGTCCACCAGCCGCGTTGCCACGGCCAGCGAGAATGCTTGACACTTGTCGGCCAGGACATCCACGTACGGCGCGCCGTCGGCCATGTCCAGGAGCAGCTTCTCCATACCCACCAGGTTGCGCATGAGCGCAAATAGGGTGACCTCCACATCTCCCCAGATGAAATACTCTTGTCCGTACTTTTCGATGTACATGGCTGCGTCGTCGTAGCGGCCCTCGGACAGCGGATCAGGGAAATCGTAGGCCTCGACATCTTCCACACGTTTCACGTGCGCAAGGGGATAGCCTACGAGGTCCATGTAAAGCTCCCCCTGTTGCATCGTCATCCCGAATTCGTTGACGACGCGTCCCTGTTCATCGCGCGCATGTTGGTAGCCGCGCGGCAATGACGCGCCCACGATGACGCAGTCGCTGCCCATGGCCAGACGCAGTTCGTTGCCGGAAAGCCGATAGGTGACGTCCTCGTAGTACGCCTGTGTGTAGTGCACAGGGATTGCATAGATGTGGCTGAATTCTTCTAGTTTGTGGCGGCACAAGTCGAACTGGATCGGCACCCGGTCGGGCAGGCCTTGACGGGTGAGTGCGGTCTTGACGCGCTCTTTGGAGGTCATTTGGTGCGACATGGCTGCTGTCTCTCCACGGTTGAAGAACGGAGTTTCTTCAATCCTAGGCCATCGTCCTCGCGTGCGCCAGAAACTCCGTTTTTTTGCTATTGGCTTCTGGTAGCGTCCACGATGACCGACTCGATGCCCAAGGTATCGCCGATCTTCTTGATGGTCGAGGCGTGGTGGCCGATACCGAGGGCCAGGTGATGCGTCGGCCCTTCCATGCACCATGCTTTCAGATAGGTGATGGGATCGGTAGGGAATTCGACGAGGGTATTCGTGTTGCCCGTGGGCGGGAGCGGTCCGTCCACAGATTCGCCTTCGCCGATCACAAACTTGAAACGACCGTCGAAAGTCTGGCTGATGCTCAACATGGTAATGGGACCGTGCTTAATGGTGAATTCGACGGAAGCGCCGGACCCTGGTTTGCCGTGGTATTGCAATAGGCTGCGCAGGATTGGTTTGCCTTCGCAGATCTGCAAATGGTGTGGGCCGTCGTGGCCGATGTAGACCTGGTTGCGGTCGAACACGACGGGATGAAATTCCGCGAAGCTGCCGCCGATGTCCAGGCGGTCCATGATCATCATCGCCACCAGAGTCTTGAGGTCGTTCTCGCTGCACATGGGGAACCCTTGCGCGCACAGCAGCGAATTGCCGACGATGAAGTTGGTGACCAGCTTGCGCATCTGAGATCCCGCCTCGGCCTCATAGTAGTAGGCCAGCCCGTCCAGCTTCTTGCTGGCGATGAAGCGATCCAGCGCGGCGGCGGCGCGCGCGGCGGTGTCCAAATCCTCTTCGGTGAGCCGCCGCGTGTGCGGGTCCGACACCGGGTCTGGCGTTGCAAAGAAGTCTGCGATGAAGTCGCGCTTGTCGGCGAGTTCGGCGTCCGTGACCTGTACGTATTCCCGCATCACATCGTCCGGCTCGGTTTGCACGATGTGCATGCCAAACGCTGCGGTGAACATGGTGTGGTCGCTATGCATATCCAGCATGGCTTCCAACGTGTGCCCCATCTGCCCCAGACGTGCGCCGCGAAGATCGTGCAGGACGCGCGCGATGCTACACCATTCGGCCAGCTCCGCTTCGGCCTGCAAATCGTCGAAGAGCGAGCCGAGGATCATGGGCGGGACGGCCTTGCCCATGCGCACGGCTACGCCGGCAAATTCGGGAACCGAACACACCTGGTCGTTGGCGAGTTGCAGATGCGTGGTGTACTTGGCGAACTCGAAGGAACGTTGTGTCTGCAATGCGACCATGACCAGCGGAGCCTCGAGCTCACGCACCATGACGCCCCACGTAGCGCTCGTAGCGTAGGTGGACATGTTGCAGAACACCAGATCGAAATCTCCCTTCTTGATCGAACGGACCATGGCGTAGGCGCTCTCGGCGTCGTCCGTCATCCCGAAGTCGGTCACCTCTACGCCGTTGGCCTCGATGCGCCCGCGAATGACGTCGTGGTAGCCCAATAGCTCTTCGAGCAGGCCGGGATACTGGCCCCAGTAGGTGTGATGGCCGACGCAGAATAGCCCCACACGAGCCGTAAGCGGTTTTCGGCGTTCGATCTTCATGGTT
>JBJYXA010000498.1:0-3299 GCA_046259705.1 Caldilineaceae bacterium | reverse complement strand
CCAGGACGATGAGCCCTTCGCGGCGGATCAGCTCGAAGAAATTAGCGGCTTCTTGAGTCATGCTATTTAATCGGCAACGAAGCGCACACCGACAAAGAACGCTGTAGTTACGGCTGTAGTTGGGAAACCAGGAGGATTGACTAGCCGGCCCCCGTTACTATCCACATATAAGTTTTCGCCGTTCGTAACGAAAGCCGCACCACTAAAGTACGAAGACTCGTACGCATACGTTCGGATCGGGCTAACACCAACAACATAGTTAGTTGCTGCCGCTATGGAAACCGGCGCACTCAGTGGTGCCTCGAACCAGCCACCAGCGGTGGTGTCACCAAACGTAGCTGATCCAAGCAACGTACCGCTTTCCGACCAAATGCTTCCAGTCAGCGTTACCCCACTATCTGCACCTGCGGGCCTATAAGCACGGATCGCTGTTACTTGCCCAGAAGCCGTAAGGGAATAGAACACCATTCCAAGCGTGTAATCTATGCCGTCGTTCCCCGTGTTTGGCGGGGTTGGATCTCCAACAAAGAACACCTCACTTGGCCCGGTAGAAACTACCGTGTAAGTCACGGCAACCGTTTTCGGACTGTTGGCAGCATTTGGATCGGTGATGGTGATTGTGCCGGTGTAATTGTCCTCGACAGACTGCGCCACGCAGGACACTGTGAGCACAGTGCCATCCGTACCGCTTGTGGGCGTCACCGTGAGCCAAGGAGCATTGTCGGACACCGTAAAGCTCAGAGGCGTCTCGCCACTGTTCGAGACCGTGATGGTCTGAGTACCGGGGTCGACATTCGGTAGCGCACTAAATGTCAGGGACGTTCTGTCGAGCACGATAACTGCCACGTCCGGCGGTGCCAAAACCGGGTTAACTTCGCGCCAAACACTCTGCCATGAAGCACCCACACCAGGCTCGGTGCTGATAGCAGACGTGTGCCCGGAGATAGCCTCGAATGTCCGCCAGCGATTGACTACAACATCGCTAGCAGCATAAGCAGTAGCGACGGCCCAGTCGTCCCGGAAGTCGGTGAAATAGTCAAATCCACCACCAACATTCGGTAGCGCCGGATTGCCGACACCGTAGTAATTCAACGGCAGTGGTGCGGGGTTAGTCAGTCCAGCCGTCAGTGTCGCTGCTGCCACACCGACATCCGCCAACAAGTTGACTGTCGCCTGTCGCGTCGTCACGTTCTCGACCAACTGCCCAAGCTGATCGTTACTAAGCCCCCAGAGCCAGTTCATGGACGCAAACGAGACGTTGACGCCCTGAGTCGGCTGGTAGCGGGACACCACGATGGCCCAGTCCAGATTGCCGTTGCCGTCATAGAACTGCCCGTCGTCGTTGGCATACGCCCCGTTGATGTTGATCAAGGTCGTTGCTGCACGTCCAACCAACATCTGAGATGGCGGGTCGTAAGTGTTAGCCTCAAAACCAATGTGGGCAGTCAACGTCGTGTCGTTGGACTCTACTGCCGTCCCACGCCACAAGGGGTGTTTCCCGTAAGGATTGGTCGGGATAACCGCATTGTAGTTGTAGATGCCGTTCATACGGAACAGTGTTCCGTGAAGCTCGCTCTCAGGATTACGGCTTGCCCAACGAGTATCACGCCACGTACCAGTCCAGCTCGTTGGGTCTAATGGCGTGCCGCCGACATGCCCACCGGGGCCATCCATCGTGTCCTTGTAGCACTCGATCACGCGACTGTTCAGATACCGGATACGCCAGAAAATGTCATTGGCTGACATCCACAGGATGTGCGTGCCTGCGTTCTGGAGGGCGATCACCCGGTCGCGCATGTTCTGCGACCAATACTCATCATGCCCCGCGTTAATCAGCACCTTTGGTGTGCCGATGCCGCGATTGATGTCCAGATCGTAGCAAGTCACGTACTTGACGTTGTAACCCTGCTCCTCCAGGAACGAGACCAACGCCAGCTCGTAGTTATAAGGGTGGTTGACTATTTTGTTTCGAGTAATAAGCGGTCGGTCGAACGATACCTGCGTGCTGCGAGTAGTGATATTGCCCAGATAGCCGATGCCATAAAGACTTGCACCGCTTTCAATAGTTGCAGTATCCCCCATCGTGTTGAAACAGTTGTAGGCCGCTCCCCAAGTCGAATCCGAGACCTTCACCACGATGTCGGCGGCCCGGGCGTCCTCACGCACAAAGAAGACGATATTGCTGAAGGCGTTGAGCGCCGCATTGCGCACCACGGCGATATACATACCCGACACTGCATCTGCGGGTACAGCCCAGCTTGCCGTTACGGACCATCCTGCACAGGTTGTTGCTCCCCACGCATCAGGGATCGGGACAGCCGCAGGCTGACTGGTGGGAGTGTTCGAGATCGTGGCGACTTTCCGGTAGACGCCACCCCCGTAGTACCCACACCGGAAAATGTCGATGGTCTGGCAGTCGCCGTGTACCTTGAAGTTGATGGTCTCGCCGACGTTGACCGACTGCTCGGTGGCAAAGCCCTGGTTGGCGATGTCCCCGTAATCGGCGGTCGTCAACGACATCGCACTTGCAGAGTTTTGATTCTCCGCAACAATTGGATTATCAGCGACCGCACTAACGACGTAGTTGACGGCTATCGTCTGCGGGCTATTGGACGCAGCTGCGTCTGTGATCGTGATCGTCGCGTTGTTCGTGCCCGCGTTTGCTTGTGCGGCGCAGCTGATCGTCAACACAGTCCCATCTGTACCGGTCGTCGGCGCCACAGTAAGCCACGCCGCATCGTCGGATACCGTAAAGTTCAGCGGGAAGTCTCCGCCGTTTGTTATGGTGACAGTCTGGGCTGCCGGCGCGGCATCGGTAAACGCGGAAAACGATAAGAGTGAAGTGCTAGGAATGATCGACCCTACCGTCGGCAACGTGCCAATGTCGCCCAAGTTTGCCAACAGCGCATCTATCTCAGCCTTCGAGTACACATCCAGCGCTGCACGACCCTCTGCCGGCGTATTGGCTACTGCATCCTCACCAGAATTCTTAAATACGCCCCAAGCCAATTCAAACAATGGCTCCATATTCTCTTTGGTGAGAATAGTGACGTAGTCTGTTAAAACCGGCTTTGGCATCGAACTAGGGCTCCATAGCCACTTATGGCTGCTCTTTTAGCGGCTGGTGGAACGTGAAACGCACCACCACGTCAGCATTCTTCGGGATCGCGGAGCCCGTCTGTTTGACCAGCTCGACATCGAAAAGCGTGTAGTCCGCTTGCTCGGACTTACCGGTGATCTGCAACGTGCCGGAGTTATCGGCGTTCGCCTCTTCCTGGAAGTAGACCCGGTCTCCGGCA
>JBJYXA010000497.1:0-2636 GCA_046259705.1 Caldilineaceae bacterium | reverse complement strand
TCATGGCAGGCCCACATCCGGTCTGGAATAGTCGCAGACGCCGTCCGGGAAAATCGCCTTCAGCATTTCGGTTTCTGCAGGATCTGGATTCCACTGGCCGTAGACGCCGGCGGCGATCGCCTCGTCGATGCTTTGCAGGGCGCACTTGAAGACGCCGCCCTCAATGCCGTTGCCGGCGATGATCCTCGAGGTGGAATAGATCGGGAACTGGTCCGTGCAACTGCCGGCGGCACCGTCGTCCAGAATGCCATCCCAGACACCTTGCCCGGCGGCGATTTCCTCGCCCTGGGCGTCAAAACAGCGGTCCACCGCCAATGCCGGCTTGTTCTTGGCTACACTGCGGTTGGGGTGTTGGCGGATGTTCTGCATCCACTCATCCATGACTGCCAACGCTTCAGGGGTCTGGTCAAAGAGCTCACTCTCGCTGACCCCGCGGGCATCCGTAAACCAGATCACCTGGTTGGACGCGTCGCCATCGTGATTGAGCATGCGCTGGCGTGAGGCGAACGACTGGTGCGTGTTATGCATGTCCAGGACCTCCTCCAGATAGTGGCGCCAGTCGATGATGGGGATGTCGATGTTGCCCACGAAGACATGGCCCTGTCGGTAAGCCGCTTGCATCGCCTCGAGGGAGCCGACGGTGCGCGGCGCAGGCGTAAATCCGTCCCCGAGCACCATGTTGCGAATTGACCAGGGATCCCACTTATCCGGGATATCCAGCCCCTCGAAACAACCCGGTACGGGGTAGTAGGGGCAGGTCTCCTGAACCATCTCTGACTGGTCTTTCCAGCCGCCGATGAAGGCATTGACGCGCAGGAATTCCTCGATTGTGATGTGCCCGGCGAGCATAGACTGCAGTCCATACTGCACACCGACGTTGTCCCAGGTGGAGCGCGCGAACCCGTCCGCGCCCCGCCCGTAGATATTCACCGCGTCCTCCCAGTGGGTCCATTGGATCGACAGGACATCCGTGATGGGGTTGATGGTCTCGATGCCATTCTCGTAGCCGTAATTCGGATTCAACACCAGGGGTGACAGGCCGCGCCAGGCGGCCACGCATTCGTCCGTGCCCGGGCTCTGTGTGTAGTTATTGTATAGGTAGTCCGACGCATTCAAGCCTATCAGCCAGGAGCGGTTGGACCAGGTTGACCAGAGACTTGCCGGGTTCATCAGGCTGTCAAGATCCATGTAATACTCGAGGAGTTCACAGTCGCCGATATGGATTGTCTGAGTCACCATGTCGGGGTAGGAGTATTGGGGTATTGCGGCGTCGAGCAGGCTGGTACCAAGGTTCTGGCCGTAGATGTATTGCTGGATACCACCGCCTGAACCACCCACACTGACGGTGTACAGGGGTGCACCGTAAGCCTCTATAAATCGCTCCTTGGTCATCAGTGCGGTTTCTGCACCTAACTCCAGGTCGTAGTGGGTGCCGGTCTTTGTGCCGGTGGAATAGATGACCCCATAACCGAGCTTCAGCGCGTCATGGTAAAGCATTCGACTGCCTGAGGGGCTCCCCTGGGTGTGTCCTATGGCGACTCCGCCCTGGAAGTAGTAGAGCAGGCGGCCGTTCCAGTCGTCGGGTCGCGGCGCGTAATCTGACGTCGGCTCGCTGTCCAGCACCGCCATGGAGTAGATGAACCGATTGATGACGCCGCGCTCCCAGCGCACAATGTAGTCCACTTGACGACCGTCTATGGTGGTTGTAGTCGCCAGATCTGCGGGCCTGTCCCCTGGCGTATAGGACGCCCAACTACCACCGGTGGTGCGGTACATATAGACCACCAGGGGGTCGACCTGACAGGTGGTGGAGCGACCGATGAGGTTGCCTGCGGTATCGTAGACCGGCCAGCCGGGATCTGTCGCAGGGTTCGTCACGGAGTCCGGGACAGGCTGGCCCAGGCCGTGATTCTGCACGGTGCAAACGAAGGCTTTCTGGTGCTCCCCGGAAAAGATCGGCCCGGAGATGGGAAAGTTGATCACCTCGATGCTGGCGCTGCTCAAACTGTTGCCAGGTTGTTTTTTACCCTTTGAGCGCTGCTGGAACACCTCAATCGTGTTGGATCCCAGGAGCAGGTTGTCAATGACGCCAGAGAGAGTCCGCTTGTCGATCACGGAGAAATGATCGCTCTGGTCTTCGCCGTTTACCAGCACGGAGATCTGCGCCTGACCGGCATTGCCCCGCGTCCCGACCTGGATGCGGGCGTCGCCGCCCGAGACCTGGTCTGCGGCAGATGAAACGACGGTAACCGTCAATTGGTCGCTATTGGCGGGCAGCGCTTGCGGCGCGATAATCGCCATTATTGCGAAAACAAGTGCGGGGAATGCCAGCCCAACTCGTCTGGCTCTGTGATTATTTGCTGTCACGGGCTATCTCCATGATGTTTTGTATCATTTTCCTGTTGCGGGCAACTGCTCCAATGCTATTGATATTTAAAAAAATTATGGATGCAGACGCCGCGTGGCTCGATTGGAAATGGAGGGGCGTTAGCACTTCGCCCGCGCTCTTTGTTTCCATGCTGGCCTATGGGGAAGTATTGACCATGATCGCAGAATCTGCCACTCAGCCGATACCAGCTTAGTGAGTTGGTTGCTGTAGCCAATGTTCCTTGCCTTGTACGCCCAAGCTCTCCGTG
>JBJYXA010000496.1:0-2480 GCA_046259705.1 Caldilineaceae bacterium | reverse complement strand
CTCGTCTACGGTGTGGCCGGTGATGGTTTCTACATCACCATGGAGAAAGGCTTGCGCGACGCGGCAGAGGCGGCTGGCGTTAATGCCGTTGCCGATGGACCATCGCAGTTCGATCCCGTGCAGCAGACACCGATCTTGGATGCTATGGTCGCTAAAGGCGTAGATGCCATCTGCATTGCGGCGACGGATAAGCAGGCCATGATTGAGCCCATGCAGCGCGCCTATGACGCTGGCATCCCCATCATTTCCGTGGACACATTTATCGGCGATGGCGACTATGAGAATGGCCCGGTGACCTTCCCGCTCTCCTACATCGGTTCCGACAACGTGCAGGGCGGACAGATCGCTTGTAACGCTGTTATCGATGCTATTGGCGGCGAAGGCAAGATGTACATTCAGAACGTCAAACCCGGTATCAGCACCACTGACCAGAGGCAACAGGGCTGCGAGGAAGCCATCGCAGCCACTGAAGGCGCGGTAGAACTGGTGGGCGTGGACTTCAACGACGACAGCGCGGCCACGGCAGCCGAGCAAACCGCCGCTGTCTTGGAACGCGATTCTGATTTGGCGGGTATATTCGGCACCAATCTGTTCAGCGCTCAGGGTGCCGCCCAGGCCGTCAAGAATGCGGGTCTCACCGGCGTGGTTAAAGTCGCTAACTTTGACGCGCCGGAAGCCGCCATCGTAGATCTGCGCAATGAGGTCGTGGATATTGTAATTGCGCAACTGCCGTACGAGATGGGACAGAAGTGTGTCGAATACTCGCTGCTTGCCCTTGACGGCAAAGAAGACGAGATTCCCGCTCGCTGGCCCACGGGATATGTGATCATCACCCGTGACAACGTCGACAGTGAGGAAGCGCAGAACGCCATCTACAAGAGCGAGTAACCGACCTGGTTTGCTCGTTTCGTAGAACTAAGTGTATCGTGACGCGGGCGGCGAAAACGCCGCCCGCAATCTCTATCAAACGTAGCCAATTCTCCACAATGACATCCGGCCGACTCTGCCAGGACGCGGACTTCGTCTGTATTCCTTCGGCGCCCGATCAGGAACTGCAATGAAATGACCACCGCCGACCTCACTACTGACACCAAACCAGCCGCTGGAAAACGAAACTGGCTCGAAATAGTAAGCGCGATCTGGGCCTGGATTTTTCTGGCGGTCTTGATTGTCTTCTTCTCCATAGTCGGCGAGGGTTTTTTGAGCCTTCGGAATTTCCAAAATATTCTCGCTAATATGGCCATATTGGCGATCCTCGCCTTTGGCCAAACATTCGTCATTATTGCGGCCGGCATCGATCTCTCCACAGGATTTGTGATGGGCATGGTGTCGGTCGTGTCGGCCATGGCCATGACAAGCCTGCCACCCGAATGGCCGCTTTTTTTGATCGTACTAGTAGGCGCCCTCGTAGGCATCGGCGCAGCACTGATTGCAGGTTTGGTTAATGGCCTACTCATCGCTCGACTGAACGTGCCTCCTTTTATTGCCACGCTCGGCATGTTCGGCATTGCGCGCGGGGTGGGCTTCCTGCTCTCCGACGGCATGCCTATCCCTATCCAGATAAGTAACCTCGGCCAACTAGGTAACGGCTACTTGGCCTATTTTCATGCGGATACCGGTCTGTCGTGGTTTGTCCGTCCAGGCAACTTGGAACGCACGCAATTGCGCGAGGTCCAGTCATTTGTACCTTTCGTTGTCATCATCATGCTGGTGCTGCTGCTCATCGCCCATATTGTCTTATCCCGCACTAAGTTCGGCCTCTATACTTATGCGCTCGGTGGAAGCCAGGAAGCGTCGCTGCGGGCTGGTATTCCCGTCGTGCGCACGCTGACGTCCATATATCTCGTGTCGGCGACCTTTGCAGCGCTGGCCGGCATTGTCTACAACTTACGCTTTACCAATGGCGCAGCGAATGCCGGTGAAGCGCTTCTGCTAGACTCCATCGCCGCCGTGGTTATCGGCGGTGCATCACTATTCGGCGGCGCGGGTACCGTCCTGGGATCGCTGATCGGAGCGCTGATTATTGCCGTGCTGGCGAATGGCCTGGTCATCATGGCTATCAATCCGTTTTGGCAATTCATTGCGGTCGGCATCGTCATTATCGTGGCCGTCATCATTGACCAGGCGCGTGAAGGCGTTGCGCAGGGCTAAGGGAACGAGGCTATGGCTGACCAGAATCTGGAAAACACACATACGAGCGACGAGCCTGTCGTTCGGCTGCGCAACGTTGTCAAACGCTTCGGCGGTCTTACGGCGGTAGACGACGTCAGCGTAGATATCTATCGCGGCGAGGTGGTCGGCCTCGTCGGCGACAATGGCGCGGGAAAGTCCACCTTAATCAAGATGATCTCAGGCGTATACCGTCCGGACGGCGGCAGCATCTTCCTGGAAGATGAAGAAATCACGCTTTCCTCACCAATGGAAGCGCGACGGATGGGCATCGAGACCATCTATCAGGACTTGGCGTTATGTGAGAATCT
>JBJYXA010000495.1:0-2236 GCA_046259705.1 Caldilineaceae bacterium | reverse complement strand
CAGGCTGGTGGAAATTCGATCCGGAGGCCGCAGAGAAGCTTTTGGTCAACAATGGCTTCAGCCGCGACAACAACGGCGATTGGCTCCGACCCGACGGCGAGCGATGGGTCATCGACCTGCAATCGCCGCCCGATGAGAACGACGCCTTCCGTATGGCCAACGCAGCCGCCGATATGTGGAGCGACTTTGGGATTGAGGTGAACCTGCTGGGTCTTGAACGCAGCGTGTGGGACCAGAATCACGTCACAGGTCAGTACACGGCCAGCACGCCGTGGACGGTCTTTGCCCTTGCTTCCGGCGACATGTGGCCGGAAATCCGCCCGTGGCATCCTGATTTCTACGTGCCAAACGGCGAAGACTTCCGCAGCAAGGGCGGCACAGACAATCACATGCGCATCAATGATCCAAAGATCGGTGAGTTCATCGATGCCATGGCACAGGTCGCTCCGGAAAGCGAAGAGAACTTCGAGCTTGGCCGGGACTTCTTGAAGTACTGGGTCGAGCAGATGTACTTCATCACCCCCATCGCCTTCAAGAAGTTCGTTACCTGGGACGAGCGCTACTGGACCGGCTTCCCGACCTCCGAGAATCCGGAATACATGCCTTTATACTGGTTCCAGGGTGGCAAGTTCGCCTTCCAAAGCCTCCAACCAACTGAGTAAGGCAGATCGGTCAGCGTCCTGTATGGGACGTCCGACCGTTCAAGTGTGGACCGCCAAGCTGTGGCGGTCCACACACCTCCTCTCCTAGCGGAAAGCAGCCAAGGACTCGCCACCGTGAGACTTCTCAAGGAATACGTTATACCCAGGATCATTCAGTGGGCGCTTGTGATCTTCATCGGCGTCACCATCACCTTTATGGTGCCCCGGCTTTCGCCCGTCAACCCCATCGATCAGGCACTAGGCCGGCTCACTACCTTCTCCAACTTGAGCCCGGAAGCCACCATCGAATTGCGCGAGTCCCTGGAAGATCTCTACGGTTTGGACGGCACCTACTTTGACCAGTATATTAACTTCTGGAAGCGCGTTGCGCGTGGTGACCTGGGCCCGTCTTTCGTAGCGTTCCCCATGACGGTGAACCAGATGATCCGCTCCAGTGTCGGCTGGACGCTGGGGTTGTTGGGCATGACCATACTCATTTCTTGGTTCCTCGGCGTCATTTTGGGCGCCATCGGCGCGTACTCGCCGAACCGCTGGTCTTCCAAAGCCGTCGAAAACATTCTGATCATCGCGTATCCGATTCCCTATTACATCATTGCATTTATCTTGCTGATGTTGTTCACCTTCTACTGGCCCATCTTCCCGCTCGTGGGCGGTGGCAAGGGCACGCCCAGCTTCTCATTGGGCTACCTCACCAGCCTGGCTCGTCACGCCTTCTTGCCGGCGCTGTCCATCATTATCGGTGGTACGGCGTTCCGCTATATCATGGCAAAGGCGCTGGCCTCCACGGAGGTCTCCAGTGACTACGTTCAGTACGCTGAAATGGCCGCACTACCGAAGCGCAAGATCCTGCGCTCCTATGTGATTCGCAATACCATGCTGCCCCAGGTCACCGACCTTGGCCTGTCGCTCGGCCTTATCTTCAGCGGCGCCCTCATTACGGAAGTCGTCTTCGGCTATCCAGGCCTTGGCTACACACTGTACAACGGCATCATTTCCGCCGACTACAACCTAATCATGGGCATCACATTGCTCTCCATCGTCGGCATCGCCACGGCTTCGCTGCTCGTCGACCTAACCTATCCGCTCCTGGATCCGCGTATTCGCTACCGTTAACAACTGTGACCGCACGCATGCCCACGCACCCCGGTGCATTTCCAAGCAGAACGACTCAGTCTGTCGCCATTCGCCTAAGGGTCTGCCATGAACTTTTTCGCCATTGTTCGCGACCTATTCAAATACAGCCGCTCCTTCCAGGTCGGCGCCGTCATCGTCCTAATCGTAGTCGGCCTGGTCGTATTGTCCTTCTTCTCGCCGTATGAACCGGACGATCGGCGCGCGGTGTCCCGCAACGAGCCGCCCTCCCTTGAGTACATTTTCGGCACCACTAGCACCGGCCAGGACGTTTTCTGGATGCTGACATTTGCCGTGCGCAACACGCTCATCATCGCCGGCATCGCGGTACTCATCAGCCGTTCCATCGGTGTCCTGCTCGGCATGTTCTCCGGCTACCGCGGCGGCACAGTTGACCGTGTGCTCTCCTCGCTCGTGGACAGCTTCATTGTCATTCCGCGCCT
>JBJYXA010000494.1:0-2547 GCA_046259705.1 Caldilineaceae bacterium | reverse complement strand
GGATTCCCCTCCACAGGTTTCTTGAACAGCGCGCAATTCGAGCAGCTTGGCAAAGAAGGAGAGTCGCCGCAGGCACAGAAAATCTACTGGGACGCCATCGGAAAAACCGCTGACACCCAGGTCTTGCAGGCATTCATATCCATGTATCCGGACGGACCATACACCGGCGCGGCGCGCGCTCAGGTCCAAGCCATACAAAAGGCTGCGCAAAAGGCTGCGAGCGCAAAACCGCGGCCTTCAAAGCCGGTTCAGCAGCGTTCGACACGACGCTCCTCGCCGCCGCCCGGCTCCGGGCGATACACCCCGAAGGAAAGACGCGCAATCGATGCGTTCAACGATATGTGATTCGCTATGGCCGAGACCAATCTGGTCGCAAGAAGCAACTGGAACCAGCCGCTTGCGGTCACTGTCATTCCTTACGCTATCTAATAGCGACGGGATGTTACCGGCGTGTCGGTATAGGATGGAATCTTCACGCCCATACTCAGTAGGGCCGTGAGGATCTTGCCGGTCACGCTTTTCGTATCCTTGCCCGGCGTCCGGTCGGCAATCGCTTCAGCCCGGATCCCGCACCACGGCTGCTTGACTTTCGGCCCGTAGATGACCACCACCACCATCACTCCCGGTCTTTCGGGTACCGCGAAAAACTGGTTGTACGGAAACTTCCCAGGAAATACCCGTCCGGTCTGCGGCTGCCACCTCATCAACCCGTCGTTCTCGAACCGGCAGGAAGAGGTCCACGCCGGAGACAACGATCGCAGGTAGCTTAGAGCATGCTCCTCTGGTAAGTCATCGACGATCGCCTGTGAAAGGTTCATCTCCTTGACGCTGGGAGCACAGGACGCTGTCATGCAAGCGACGAATATGGATGCCAGCAATCGGCAGGGTGTCTTTCGAATCATACTCGATGCCAACAGGTTCAGATGTTCAGACGGGACTGGGGCCTAACTGACGCGAAAGCCGAAGCAAAGATTACCAGGACGTTGAGGCCGCAGGAAGGCCAGGGCAATCGCATCAAGCTTGACGAATATTCGGAGTTTCTGATGCGGCTTTGTCCTCAGGTTGCTTAGGCGCTTGAAAGAGCAGGTTCTCAAGATAGGATTCACTCCAGCTGGCCTTGAGTCGTTTGCTCTTGATGCCGAGCTTGGCGGGGTCCTGCTTGAGTCGCGTCATGGCGATGTGGCGCAGTACCGCGAGGTTCTCGCGGGCACGGGTGTCGCGGACGCGGCACTCGTCCTCGCGGAAGGACACGTCGAGTCCCCAGTGCAACTTGTTCTCGATCCCCCAGTGCTGACGTACGGCACCGGCAAAAGTGCGGGCGTCGGCGCCAATGCTGCCGATGAAGTAGCGTGTTTCCGTCGAGCACCGACCGTTGATCTCGCGGGTGGATTCGACCATGCCGATCATGTCCATCGCCTTCCACAGCGGGTGTCGGGAGACACCGGACAGATCGGTCAACGTACGGTAGCGTCGCGTCTCCACCCGTCCATGGCCGCGCTCGACGGTCTCGAAGCAGTCGGTCTGCATGTCAACGTAGTCGCAGGCATCAGCGTCGATGAACGCTTCCTCGACCTCGGCGGCGAGCGTCTCTTGGTTGCCCTTGAGCGCCAGCACTAGGTCGTGTTACGCGAAGTCGTCAAAGACCGCAATGCCCCATCGTCTCGTAGGTTTCATTCCGAGTGCCATCGGATACTCTGAGGACTCCCTCAAACTTGGCGACCTCACATACGTCGCCCGAGCCATTGTTTGGTGGGCAAAGGAACGTTATCCGATTGCGAAATCTTATCGTCATGGAGCCCAACCGATAAGTCTCCGTAAACGTATCACCGACCTCTTTGTTGTGCAGCAAGTCCTCTGGCCAGCCCGTCAACGGCATCACGGTGACAACCTTTCCGAATAGGAACATATAAGGCAAGCAGTTAGATACGCATTTGCCATTTGGTGACTCCAGGCCCTGATACCCCCAGTGGAACACGATCCGCTCCAAGTAATCCGCCCGGTTTCGACTGGGCTTAAGGACGTGTGTACAACCACCTTCGACTTCGATTGTTCCCGGCGGAATTGTGCCGACAATAGGTCTTCTCGTTTCCCCTATGGCGGTTGATACATGAAGCAAAGCAGCAGATAGAGCCAAGCAAAAAGTTACCAAAACTCTTGGATTCCTGCCGCTACTTATGTAGTTCATCTTTGGAGACCTCCACTTGACTACGGTGAGCCCACCTAGTAGGGACTCTGGTTACAAAACTTTCCCATTTCTGGGCCACGTCCTCAGCTGGCTGCAAATTAGAATGAGGCTGCTCCAATATGCCGCGCGCGGAATATCCCTGCGTATCAACCCCGAGGCCGAAGCACACGCTGCGGCACGCCCGGTGCGGTGCCTGTCTGCGCTACAATTTCCCGCGTAAAAGATGACGATGCCTCGCCGCTATGCCCCGCCAACCAGCCCCCGCCAAACACCGTCAACCCTATATACCGCTCTCATCTGAGATTGTCGTTGAAGAGGCTTGCGTAACAGGCTGAAATTTGGTGTAACATTGCCGGCATGAT
>JBJYXA010000493.1:0-1991 GCA_046259705.1 Caldilineaceae bacterium | reverse complement strand
GACGCGCTTATCCCAATGGACGTGGACTTGCAAGATCCTCCCGAGTTGATCACGCAGTTTCTTAAGCACTGGCGCGAAGGCTTCGACGTGGTCTACGGCGTGCGTGTGAGTCGCCGGAGTGACAGCTTTTTTAAGCGTCAGTCTGCATTATGGTTTTACGCTGTCTTTAACCACCTTTCGCCCCTGCCTATTCCGGCAAATGCGGGTGACTTTCGCCTGTTCGATCGTCGTGTCGCGGATGTTATCAGGTCTCTTCCCGAGCGCAATCGATTCATGAAGGGACTTTTCGCCTGGGTGGGTTTCAACTCTATCGGAGTACCCTACGAACGTCCTTCTCGAACTGACGGCCAGACCAAGTGGAACAACTGGGGATTATGGAACTTTGCGTTGGATGGCTTGCTGAGTTTCTCGACGGTTCCATTACGCATCTGGACCTACTTCGGCGCCCTAATCGCCGCCGTGGCCTTCGTCTACGGTGGCTTCATCGTCGCCCGCACCCTTTTGCTAGGCGTAGATATGCCCGGCTATGCTTCGCTTTTCACCGCGGTACTGTTCCTCGGAGGTGTGCAGCTGCTGTCAATCGGAATCGTCGGTGAGTACATCGGCCGCATGTTCTTAGAGGTTAAGCGTCGGCCTCTGTATGTCGTCGAAAGCAACTATCCTGAAAAGCACCCACCGGATAGCCGCACATCGGGAAAGTAGCTCCGTGGATCTTAAAGAGGCCGATATCCTGGGTGGCGGTGCCGGGTCTCACTGGTACTATCGTTCTAAGCTCGCAGCGGTGCGTGCCTTAACGAGCCGGCTCCGATACTTGACGATTCTGGACATCGGATCAGGGTCCGGCTTCTTTTCTCGAGCGCTATTGGCGGCTGGTCCAGCCACCCGGGCAATCTGCCTAGACCCCAGCTATACGGTGGACCGCGACGAGTGTGTTAACGGCAAGCTACTGCGTTTTCGTCGAGAGGTAACGGCGTCTGACGCGGATCTGTTGTTGTTCATGGACGTATTGGAGCACGTGGACGATGATCTGGGGCTGCTGCGCCAGTACACGGATGCCGCGCCGGTCGGCAGTCATGTGCTGATATCAGTTCCGGCGTTCATGTTCCTTTGGAGCGGGCACGACGTTTTCCTAGGGCATCGTCGACGCTACACCTTGGCTCAACTCACGAAGCTGGTGGAGCGCGCGCAGCTACGCGTAGTGCACAGCTGTTATTTTTTTGGGTTTGTATTCCCGATCGTCGTGGCCACGCGCCTTTTGGAACAGTCGAGGAGAAGTTCCGGCGGCGGGCCGAAGTCTCAACTGCGCAGCCATCACCCGGTGGTCAACAGGGTCTTGACAGGCGTTTGTCGGGCAGAGATGCCGCTCTTTAGGTTGAACCGAGTCGCTGGACTTACGGCTTTTTGCCTGGCGCGAAAGGAGCACTGATGCGGTGAATGCTGCCCGAACCACCCCAGCCAGCGGACGGTGGCTCGCAGAGACGCTGATTGTTTATCGATTCGTCATCGTGGGGCTGGTGGCTGCAGCGGTGCATGTCGGTGTCGCATGGACACTGATCGTCCACTTTGATACGAGCCCTATGGCCGCTAACTTTTCCGGGTTCGGTCTTGCCTTTGCCACATCTTTTATCGGCCAGTACGTTTGGACCTTCCGCTCCAGTCGCCGGTTGATCGACGCCATACTTCGCTTCGCGCTGATCTCAGCTGGTGCGTTCGGCGTCAACAATTTGCTGCTGTGGTCGGTGCTGCATGAGAATCTCGTGCCCGCCCCGGCCGCCACTGTCGCTGCCGCTTGTGTCATCCCTGCGGTCAGTTACCTGGGAAACCGCTTCTGGGCGCTGACATGAGAGCCGGAGCAGCGTGATTTGTGACCAGCGCGCCGCGTCCCACCGCAAGAACAAGGTCAATCGGATGCCCTGGATAGCCATGCCCTGGTGGCGGAATCGGCTGCTGCTCGCGGCGCTTTGTCTCGCCACCTGCCTGCCGGTTCTGGT
>JBJYXA010000492.1:0-5680 GCA_046259705.1 Caldilineaceae bacterium | reverse complement strand
GCAGGCCATGCCATGTTCTCCGCCAAAATCTCCATGGTCGGAACAGAAGACTAGGATCGTATTCTCGCGTAAGCCTGTGCGCTCCAGCGCGTTGAGTATCTGGCCTACGCCATCGTCGATGAACCGTATCATGCCGTGATAGACGCCCAGCAGGCCGTAAACATCGTCGATGTCGTCGTCGCGCCAGCCTAGAATCTCATACAGTACGCGGTTGCGTTCCGGCGCCGCCTCGCCAAATTCACCCTCACGTTGGGGCGGTAGGTTGATTGTCGCCTTCGGGAACAGGTCCGCATATTGCTGCGGGCATACCCACGGCTCGTGTGGGTCCGGAAATGATACCCAAAGCACGAAGGGCTCCTCCCGATGCTGTTCCAAGAAGCGCACGGTCTGCCCGGCGATCAGGCCGGTAGAATAGTCTTCGAGCGGAAAATCTGATGTGGCGTAGGAGAAGTGAGGATTTTGCGGCGTCATGGTGTGACGCAGTTCGTGCGCGGCGTCGATACCCTCCGTGGGCCGAAACCACTGCATTCCCTTGGTGGTCCCGTCTGCCGGCAATCCGCCATGGCCAATCTCGCAGAAGGTATCGAACAGGGCTAAGTCTGATGAGGCCGTGAAACAGTGATTCTTGCCAATCAGTCCGATATGATAACCGGACGCTTTCCAGATGCGGATTCCGTGCTCCTGGTTTGGGGGCATGAGCGTTTCGTTGCGTCTCCCGCCGTGGGAGTGCGGCCAGCGCCCGGTCCAGAACGAGATCCGCGCGGGCACGCATAGCGGGTGGGGTGTGACGGCATGCTCGAAGAGTACGCCCTCATCCGCCAATCGTTGGAGGCTGGGTGTTTCGCAGAAGGAGTTGCCATAGAGATGGCTCGCAGTGGCCTTCTGCTGATCCGTCATGATGATGAGGATATTCGGCTGCTCTGATGTAGCCATGCTGTCTCGCTTGTGCGCGTAGGAGGTAGGGTTCTCCTAGCTTGTTGCGTGCCCAAAGTGTGTGCGTCGAGCCCGATTATTGCCCCGAGTCTACAATTGCATGCGCCCGTTCCGTGAACTCCACAGGGTCGCCACTGAAGCGGACGCTTTCCAGAATCGCCTTGGCGTCGGACAGGATGCCGGCGTCGACATCTTCCGAGGCAGTCATGAAGGCGACGATGGCGATCGTACCTTGTGCAGGCGAAAATAAGTGCATTTTCATATTGCCTTCCGGTGAGGGGGCATTGAATGTGTATGTCTCAGCGCCGTTGTCGAGCGTAACCGTCTCCAAATCGCTGACACCGGGCTGCTGCGTAATTGCGCTCTTGCGCATCAAACCGGCCAGTTCCTGGGCAGTCACGCGAATCGGTGCTCCGTCCGGCCCGGGCATAAAATCCGGCATGAGCAGGACGGCCACACCCGCCTCGCCGGCGGGAATCACATCGTGATCTATCAGATCATCGCTCGTTGCCACCAAAGCGGCATCTGAACCGGCGCCATATTCTGCCTTTACCAGATCCCAATGGGCTGGGAATGTGAAGGACAGGAAGCCGTCTGCGGAAGTAAACGATTCTATGGGTTGTACTTCGAGCGTGCAGGCGCTGAGAATGAGGGTGACGAGCATAAGTGCCAGCACGCAGGGCGGGCCGAATTGACAACGTTGGATCAGGTGAGTCTTCGATCTCATGGTGAGTCCTTATCGTACTGTGCAAAGCAGACGTAAGCCCTATGGGTAGGGGGCCATGCAGCGGGAAGAATAGCTATAGATGATGATATTGGATTACTCACCTATTCGGGGTGGATTGCCATACCAGTGACCGAAACGTCCGTCACACCGGGAGGGGATGTGATTCGATCTGCGCGGAGTGAATTCCCCCGGAGTATGATAGTCCCACTCGCGCACAGTCTAGCAGCCAGTGGCGGAATTGACCAACGGTTAGTCTTGGTTCGATCCGGGCACGAGCGGGTACAATTTGCGAGGGACAAGTTACTCTAGTCTTGAAAACGACATTGAATCAATCACAAAGCCGTGGGAAGGAAATGTATCGTGAGTGGGATAGTTGTACATACAGGGGCTGCACCGGAGTTCGCCTGCCGCGAGGAAGAGCGCATTTTGGGTGAGGCGGGCATAACCTTTATCAAGCGCGGACCGGCCAGGACACCAGAGGCCGTTATCGCAGCCATTCGTGATGCAGACGTGTCACTTTGCTGGAGCGAACCGTACACTCGGGAGGTTTTTGCGCAATCGCCGAAACTCAAGGCAGTAATACGCGCGGGCGTAGGCGTGGATACCGTCGACCTGGACGGGGCTACGGAGTACGGTGTCATAGTCGGCCACTATCCGGATTTCTGTATCCCTGAGGTAGCGAACCATGCGCTCGCCCTTATGCTCGACTGCGCCAAAAAGGTAACGCGTTTTGACCGCGTGATCCGGCGCGACGGCTGGGGCGCAACGCGTGGAATACGCTCGCCGATGGGGCCAATCCACGGCGAGACGTTGGGTCTAGTAGCGTTCGGCCACATTGCACAGGATATGGCCAAGCGCGGTCATGCCCTGGGCATGGAGGTTATTGCCCACGATCCGTTCGTGGACGCGCCGGTCTTCGAGGCTGCCGGCGTGGAGTCAGTGACCTTGCAAGAACTGGCGGAACGTTCCGACTATATATCGTGTCACCTTCCGCTGACCGAGGGCACGCGCGGTCTGCTGAACGCGGACTTCTTCGGTCACATGAAGCCGACAGCATATTTCATCAATACTGGGCGGGGTCCGGTGGTGAATGAGCCTGATCTGATCGCTGCGCTGCAGGCCGGCAAGCTGGCGGGCGCCGGACTGGATGTCTTTGCAGAGGAACCGCTTCCGCCGGGACATCCGTTCCTCGGGATGGATAATGTGGTGATGACGCCGCACACCGCATCATTTTCGGACGAGACCATGCGGCTGCGCGATGTGCGCATGGCCAAGGATGCCATCGTCGTCATCGAGGGCGGCCTGCCTGAATTCGTGGCAAATCGAGCCGTGCTGGAGAATCGCCGCAGGTAGTTGTCCTTGCATGTCCCTTCCCGGAAGCGCCTTGCCTGCGAGATGCCTAATAGCGCTTCCGGGAAGTTAGTCTCAGATCGGAGGGTCTCTTGCCCATGCGTATCGCGACATACAATATTCACGGCTGGCAAACAGAGGCCGGACGACCCAACGAGCAGTTAGTAGCCACCACCCTTGCGTCGACAGGGGCGGACATTGTCGGCCTCAATGAGGTGTTCTATCCACGTGCGATGCCTGGTTCGGATCAACCGTCGCTGTCATGGCTTGCCGGCCAGTTGGGCATGGAGTTTGTCTTCGGGCCCTGTATGCGCTGGCCTGCCGAAGAGGACCTTCCGACGGATGCATACGGCAATGCGCTCCTTTCGCGCTGGCCCATAGCGGCGAACGCGTCACACCTGCTCTCCCCCGTGCCGGGCAAACACCAGCGCGGTCTACTGGAAGGCCGCATTCTTCTGCCAGAGGATCGGACTCTGACGGTTTACGTCACGCATCTTGACCACACGGACGAGGATGCACGGCTGCAACAATTGCGAGCCTTACGCTCATGGACCATGCGTGATCGCAACCGACCACACGTGGTAATGGGTGACTTCAACGCCGTCAGTCCGTGGGATTTGCAAGCCCGCCCGGACCTTGCGGCCGCGCTGCGGGTACATCCCAAGGGCCATAACCTGGTGCCGGAAGATGGTCCCAGCGTCATCTCACAGATGGAGAAGGCAGGCTATGTAGATACTTATAGACAGTTTGGCCACCCTGGCGCGCGCAGCCTTATCCCGCCGGATACAGACATCCGGATCGACTACATATTTGTCAGCCAAGCCATGGCGAAAGACGTGCAGAGCTGCGTCATCTGGGAAGAGCCATCCGGCGAAGAGGCGTCCGACCATCGAGCGGTCGTAGCCGAGGTGCAGCTCTGAGCCGGTCTCCTTCCAGCGCTAAGAGCCGCTCTTGAATCTGGCCTGCCGAGTTTTGCCAACCTGCCGAGCGATGAAACGGATGGTAGCGGCGATCCAGAACACGGACCAGGCCACCATGAGAATTCCCGCCAATGGTATCACCTTCTCATCCTCGATGGACTCATAGGCGACACCCTCCTGGGAAATTCGAATATAGCCGCGCGGCGTAGCGCGCCCGCCTGCTCCGCCTCCGCCGCCCGCACCTTCGCCGGTGCCACTGGCGTCTTCTGGCGCGTCCTCGTGAGCCCTATTTTTGCCATCTTCGAACTGGCCCTCACCATAGCCGCCACCGTAACCAAATCCGAAGGCGACTTGCGCGACGGGGATTACCACAACGCCGTGCTCAGATGTCGGTTCGCCGAAGATGCTGTTGGCGCTCAGAGTCTCGATTGCTTTCTCGATGGGCTTGGTGTCGACCATCTGTTTCGCATCCATGATATTCTCCTTGCTTCGGCTATACAGCCCGATTGAAAATCCTCTGTACAATCAACCGTGAAAGAAACATGGTGATCAGGCACGCTATGCTAACTGCGGCGCCGGCCATCACGATGGCAAGAATCGGTTCGCTGCGCTGCGTATTCAGCGCAATGGCATATGTTTCACCGTCCTGTTCGATGATGACCTCTTCAGGCTGCAATTTGGCGACAAGCCCGGTGCCAGCGCCATTAGCGCCGCTCGCGGTGAACCGCTTTCCCCTTAGGCGGCCTATGGGGCGGATCGTCCGATCGCCTATCACAATCGGATCGGCGTCAAGGCGGCGGTCGACGTCTTCCCAAGGCGATTTGTCCTTTGCCATATCTCCCCCTTTCTCATTCGTAGACTTCTGCTCTCGGGTCTTTGGCGTCCGATGGTGCTATTCTAGATCGACGCCAGCGAGAGAGCTATCTGCAATTTCTTACCACACTACGTCAGCACACACGATAGGGTTGCAGGTGTTACGGCGCCTATCAGCAAGTTTGCATGCACGGACAGGGCGACAATTGCGTATGCGGCGCACGGCCGTCTGACTCTTTCGAACGCAACTCGCGTGACTTGAAACTGGGGTCTTGACTCTCCTGTCGCGGGAAGGTGTAGACTAGGCGAGCATTGCTGGCCAGCAAGCGTGAGGTGTATGGTGTCGCAGCGTACGATGTACTGTAACCGGTGTCATCGTAGCGCCTAACAGCTAGTCACTGGGAAGACGAGATGCTTAAGATCGGTGAGTTCTCGAAGCTGGCGCAGGTCTCCGTCAAGACGCTCCGCTACTACGACGAACTGGGGCTATTCAAAGCTGAGTGGGTGGACCGGTATAGCGGCTATCGCTACTACAGTCTGGATCAATTGCCCCGCCTCAACCGAATACTTGCCCTGCGTGACCTGGGTTTCTCTCTGGTGCAGATTGAACGGATCATTCGTGAGGACCAGGATGTAGTGGGTTTGTGCAGGCTGATGGAACTCCGCATGACGGAACTAGAACACGAGGTGCAGGTGCAGCAGGAACGTCTCAACCGCGTGGCGACTAGACTGAAGCTCATTCAAGAGGAGGGCCACGCGCCTCGCTATGATGTGGTATCAAAGGAGCTTCCGTCGGGTCTCGTTGCCGGGATACGCGATACGGTGGATGGGTTCGCTGCCATTGTAAGTTTGGCGGGTGAATTACACTCATTCCTCGTCAGGCGCGGCGTGTCTCCCGGTCCTCTGTCTCCGTTCACGGCGATCTACTTCGATGACG
>JBJYXA010000491.1:0-7275 GCA_046259705.1 Caldilineaceae bacterium | reverse complement strand
GAGGAATCTGCTTACAACGAATTCCAACACCGCATCGCCGAGAAATTCCAGCCGTTCGTTGTCGGATAGCGACCCACCGCTTCCCGCAGCCTCGTTCGCATAACTGCTGTGTAGGAAGGCCTCCTGGAGCAGGTCCTTGCTCTGAAACTTCACGCCGGATTCATCTTCGAATTCGGAAAGCGGCCTGTGGCTCATAGTGGCGTCGATCTCTCGATCGTATGGGCGTCTCACGACGCTGATGGCTTCTTCCCTGCATACCGAGGAGTCAGTGTCTACGTAGCTGATCTTTTTCCGATACTCCTTAGTCTATGTGCGGGGGATTCTTAAGCCCGTGACCTGTGATTAGCGCGACAACCGTTTCGTCACGCTGGAACTTGTCACGGATTTGTTCGATTGCCGCCGCCACGGTGGCGCTTGTTGGCTCCACGAACAAGCCCTGCCGTGCAAGCTTCTCGTGGCTAGAGACGATGTCTTGCTCCCTAACTGCGACGGCCGTACCACCGGATCGATGCAGCGCACTCAGCACCGCCGATGCACGCGCGGGGAAGTCGATGGCAATTCCATCGGCCACGGATTTTGTCATGTGCGATTGCCCGTCGACAGCGGATGCTCCTGCGCGAAACGCCTCGTATATGGGTGTATACGGCGTCGCCTGCACAGCCACCAGGCGCGGCATCTTCGTTGTCACACCTGAGGCGAAAAGGTGCTGGAACCCGCGCCATATGCCGAGCAAGCAACCGCCATGGCCGACCGGAGTAATCATCCAGTCGGGAACCTTACGGCCCAGTTGTTCCCAAATCTCCCAGGCAGTCGTCATCTGACCAAACAGAAAGGCAGGATGCCATGCGTGAGAAGCGTACTTGACCGATGGCACTGTCTGGCTAGCTGCTTCCGCCGCCCGAGTGGCGGCCGCCCGGGTGCCGGGAACTTCTACCAGCTCAGCGCCGTAGATCGCAATTTGCACCTTCTTGGGTTCGGGAGCACTCTCAGGCACATAGATGCACGCCTCCAGATTTGCCCTGGCAGCGTAACAGGCGAGACTTGCCCCGGCGTTTCCGCTCGAGTCGTCGACGACTTTTTCGGCATCTAGGCCGAGTAGCCAATTAACCATTACAGAGACGCCGCGGTCCTTGTAGCTGCCGGTAGGCATGATCGCGTCGTTCTTCCACAGAAGCGGCACGCCGGCCCATGTGTCGCTCAGCAGCGGCGTCCATCCTTCGCCCAGCGTACAACGCTGCTGGTTGGGGCCGACCACAGGAAGCATAGCACTGTATCGCCACAGACCAGTCTCATCGCTGTCGACTAGGTCTGGATCGAAACGCGGAAAACCGGAGAATTCCAGTGGCGCCGACGTCACCGGGCAACGTAAAGGTGCGATCTCTGCGGGGGCTCGAAATGAACTGGTAGGGCAGTAAACTTCCAATCGCGCGTCTCCTACAGACGGGGTGAGTTCGCTTGAGTTTCTCGCAAATCGTACCGTTTGTCAACAGTGAGAGAATTGGTAGCAACCTACCTTCCCGTTCTCTTTGGGTGGTCGCCTCTCCGTGCTATAATGGCGCGTCGGTGCGGCTCGGTCCCCCTGGAACTAAGCTTAGTCCCGGATCGTACTTTGCCGCAGGTGTGGGCACACCGGACATTGTCCTCCCTGTTCATCTGCGCACCGCAAAAGGAAAGCGAGAGGTTACGTTGCTTCGCGGCATATTTGGCAGAAAAGAAGAACACGCGCTGGAGGATGAACGTCTCGCCGAGAGTCTGACCAAGACTCGGTCGGGCGTGATGGGCAGGCTAGGCTCCATCTTCCAGGCCAACGAAATCACCCCCGAGCTGTGGGATGAAGTCGAAGAGACTCTCATTCTGGCCGACGTCGGAATGGACACGACCATGAACCTAGTTGAGTCGACGCGCAAACGGGTCCAGGTTCAGGGGATCAAAACGACCGCGGACGCCTTCTTGGCCCTGCAGGCGGAGATGGTGGAACTGCTGGAGCCGGAGGAACCGCTCAACTTCGATGCGAATCGTCTGCTCAATGTCATTCTGCTTGTAGGTGTTAACGGCTCAGGCAAGACGACAACTGCAGGAAAACTTGCGAAGCTATACAAGAACCAGGACCAGACCGTAGTGCTTGCTGCGGGTGATACGTTCCGAGCTGCCGCGATCGACCAGCTAAAGGTATGGGGAGAGCGGGCCGGCGTCGACGTGATTGCACACGAGCCGGGCTCGGATCCGGGCGCCGTCGTGTACGATGCCATTCGCGCCAGCCAAGAGAGCCGGCACGCCAAACTCTTGCTTGTAGACACTGCGGGCCGATTGCAGACGAAGTACAATTTGATGCAAGAACTCGAGAAGATCAAACGCGTGGCAGCCAAACAAGTCCATCGCGCTCCGCACGAGGTGCTCCTGGTTTTGGACGCGTCCACGGGCCAGAATGCAATCTCGCAGGCGAAGAGCTTCAAGGATTCAGCCGGCGTAACCGGCATCGTACTCACAAAATTGGACGGCACGAGCAAGGGCGGTTCTGTGTTAAGTATCAAGCGCGAGCTCGGCGTACCCGTGCGCTTCGTCGCCACGGGTGAAGGAATAGACGATTTTGCGCCTTTCGACCCGGTCGCTTTTGTCGAAGGGCTCATGGCCAAGTAGCGACCCAGACTGCGAGGAACACAGCCATATGTCTGAACTACAGGATCGGCTCAATCGGCTTGTGGAACAGGTCGATGCCGTCAGGGGGCGGCTTTGACCTTGCTAACAAGCAGGTGCGAATTCAGGAACTAGAGAAGGCGTCGGCCGAGCCAGGCTTCTGGGAAGATCAACAGACCGCCCAAGGCAAGATGCAGGAACTCAGTTCGCTCAACGAGGTGGTCGACCGTTGGATCGATTTCTACCGGCAGGCCAGCGATGCGCTGGCCCTTTGTGAACTGGCAGATGACGAGCCGGAGCTGTTATCCGAGCTCGAAGAAGAGGCGGACCGACTGGAATCCGAGTTTGAAAGGCAGCAATTCCTGCTTGCATTGGGTGGGCGTCACGATGCTGACTCTGCCATCTTCAGCATTCATGCCGGTGCTGGCGGGACAGAGGCTCAGGACTGGGCCCAGATGTTGCTGCGTATGTACCTTCGTTGGTGCG
Source organism: Caldilineaceae bacterium (assembly GCA_046259705.1). GTDB lineage: Bacteria > Chloroflexota > Anaerolineae > Caldilineales > Caldilineaceae > JASGTU01. The sequence goes on along the minus strand of JBJYXA010000491.1, from coordinate 4,155 downwards.
AAACGAAAGGTTACACCACCACCATCACGGATATGACGCCCGGCGAAGAGGCAGGCGTGAAGAGCGTAACGGTCGAGGTTGATGGCAGATATGCGTACGGATATCTAAAGGCCGAACGCGGCACGCACCGGCTGGTGCGCCTCAGTCCATTTGACTCCAACAGCCGGCGTCACACGAGTTTCGCCAAGGTCGAAGTGATGCCAGTTTTGGACGAAGATATCGAGGTGCAGATCGACCCCAAGGATATCCAGATCGACGTCTTCCTTAGCGGTGGCGCCGGCGGTCAAAACGTCCAGAAGAATGCCACGGCCGTGCGGATTCGCCACCTACCGACAGGCATCGTAGTCTCATGCCAGAATGAACGCAGCCAGGTACAAAATCGCGAATCAGCGATGCGCGTATTGCGCGGCAAGCTATATGAGATCGAGCAAGAGCGTCTGGATGCGCAGAAGGCTGCTTTGCGCGGCGAAAATGTTCAGGCCGATTTCGGCAGCCAGATCCGCAGCTACGTCCTGCATCCATATCAGATGGTCAAAGACCTGCGCACGGATGTCGAGACCGGCAACACCACGGCAGTACTCGATGGCGACCTCGATCCCTTTATCGAGGCGTGGTTGAAGCAGCAGGTGGGAACCGCTGCATAGCCGAATGCGAAAAGGCCGCTGCGCGGCTGGTATCCAAATCGGTCCTGATTCACGCTGCTACCTTGTTTTGCGCAGTGCCGAACCTGTACTTTTCGTCGCAGCCATGATAGCATGACGCCGTTCTGCGCAGGGCAAAAATGCCTTGGCACAGCCACCTGTTGGGCGCAGACAAAAAGGCGGCCGGAAAATATGTTCCGGCCCATCATAGTGTAGGGAGAGGTCGCATAGTCCGGTCGAGTGCGCTCGTCTCGAAAACGAGTAGGGTTCACGCCCTCGAGGGTTCAAATCCCTCCCTCTCCGCCAGTAACGGGCCCTCGCAATTCAGAGGGCCCTTTTTTTAAGCCTAATAGTCGGCCAATAGAACCAGTGGGACCGCAGAACAGACACTTGCCACCTAGCCGCATGCTTGTATGCGAATAGTGGCAGCGGAGTCCATCCCGTTTGACGGACGACTTGAGCCGATGCTATACTCATTTCACTCCTGCGGAAGCTACCTACCACTTCCGTTACTCCTACGGAAGCGAACCTGAGCGGACGAAACTCCATTGCAATCACGCGACCTGCTTGCTTTGTCACTTGTACAGGCTATTTCATCCAGGTTGTCTCAGTCGGTGGCCATCTTACTGGCAGTAGTGGCGCTCGCTGCATGTACGACCACGGTACTCCCCCCGACTGAAACGGCTCCGGCAAAGCCCGTCACCGTCGAGGTCCCCGTAGAGGTGACGGTCGAAGTCACCCGCATTGTGCCACAAATTGTTGTGGAAGCGACCCCTTCTCCGCCGCAGTCCTGCGCTCCATCCGATTTCGAAGACACGGAAGAAATCGTGATCGGCGCGATCTTGCCGCTCTCCCCGTCTGGCAACATGCTCGGGGGTTTCGCCGTACAGGCAGCACTTGGAATTGCCATCGACGAAGTGAACAGTTCCGGTGGAATTCGCGGACTGCCGGTGCGTCTAGTGACATATGACTCGCGCGGCAGAGCGGATGACATTCCGGGGCTGGTCTCCAGGCTGGTTCGGGAAGACTGCGCCGTCGCCATCGTCGGCATTTTGCACGATACAGTGGCTACTGCCGCGGCGGCGCGCGCCAATGCGCAGAATATCCCACTGATCATCATTGGTGCGACTACGGACGAGGTGCCTAGCCACCAATACCCTATGGTCTATCGGATTGCGCCTAGCGCCACCATGCTTGCCGAGATGCCTGCCAAATGGCTGGTCGAGGTTGGAGATTACAACGGGGATGACACACTCTCAGCGGTAAACGTCGTCGACAGCCGCCGCGTCGCGTCTCCTGAGATTGATAGCCTCGATGCGAAGTTCTCTGAGTTTGGAATAGAGTACCAAACGATACCCGTAGATCTTCCTGCCAGCGATTTTTCGTCCGTTATTGCACGTATCGCCTCCATTGGCTACGTGCCTGACGCGATCCTCATATCCATCGGCGATGAGTCCGCGCTAGAGATAGAAGAGCAAATACGCGCGGCCAATTTTGGACCGCAGAAAGGAACGCTCATCGTCAACAACCAGGCTGCCCTGGACAGCGTCCGTTTTTGGCAGGTCAATCCCGACGGCATCGGCACCGTGGTCAGCCGTATTGGCCCTTGGCACAAAACGGTTGCAGCGCCGGGTCAGACATTTGCACTCAAATATGCCAGCTATTTCGGTCACTGGCCCGAGTACTACGCGTTTGGCGGATACGACTCGATCTACCTGCTTGCCGATGCCCTTGAACGTACCAATTCTCCGGCGGGCGACGACCTTGCCGCGTCTATAGCCAACACGGACACCATGCTCGCATCGGGTCACTATTACTTTCCGTACACCTCCCGGCCGTCGGCAGACGAGGCTCAGCAGCCGGAATACATGTGGAATCAGTGGCCGGATTTTCATACCCTGTACCTCCAGTACGACGAGTCGGGCCAGCAATCCAGCGATATGCCGGTCATCTGGCCCAAAAAGTATCGGTCGACGGAGGGCCCACTCTCCTGGACGCCGTCCTCAGGCGACTGACCGGGGCCTACATTCGGCCCACCTCGTGGACCCACCTCGTCGTTCCACCTTGGCGGCCCACACCCGTTAGTCTATTCTATGCTGAGAACCTGCCGGCCCAATTGCGGAGGCGGAGGGACTCTGGTGATGTTCAGTCTTCAGGAATAGCCACAAGACTACACGAAGAACGGCGACGTGGCTGATACTTTCGCAGTGTTGATCAGTGCCTTGGCCGTGCTCTTGCCCACGGCCGTGTATTGCGTTGCCTTCTATTGGGCAGACCGCTACGAACGCGAACCCCACTCGTTGCTGCTCATCGCCTTTATATGGGGCGCGATACCCTCCGTCGTGTTGAGCCTCATCAGCGAAGTCATGCTTGGCGCTCCACTCAGTACAGAAGTGAATTCTGAGCAGGCCGCCGTCGTCGTCGGCGGCATCATCCCGCCCATTGTCGAAGAGCTGGCCAAAGGAGCCGCCCTCCTAGGACTTTTCGTATGGAAACGGGAAGAGTTCGACGGCGTTCTGGATGGCCTGATCTATGGCGCCTTGGTGGGCTTTGGCTTCGCCATGACGGAGAACTTCCTATATTTCATCGGTGCTTACGAGTCGGGTGGGTTCGCCGACCTAACCGCGCTCATATTCGTGCGTGCGATCCTCTTTGGACTGAATCACGCCATGTACACCAGCCTGACCGGTATTGGTTTCGGTATGGCCCGCAACGAACCTAGGACGGTGTTGAGGATTTTCTGGATCGGACTAGGATTGGGTTGCGCTATCGCCGTGCACGCGGCGCATAATTTCGGCGTCTTGGCCGCCGGCGTAGCGCCGCTTGGCTTCCTATTGAGTCTAGCTATCGCCGCAGGCGGCGCCGGTCTAGTCGTGCTCGCCGTCGTGCTGTCGTGGGATCACGAGCGTGCGGTCATGCGTGCAGAACTGGCCGAAGAATTGGGCGGATTGTTGTCTTCCCAGGAGCTAATGGAGTTGACCGGCCGATGGCGCCAGCCCATGCGAACTCGCCCCAATGACGGCGCTGCTGTTCGCATGTCTCTCTATGTGGAATTGGCGATGCATAAGAGGCGGCTGAGGAGGCTCGGTCCGGATCGGGCTGCCGGCACCTTACGGGAGATCGACGCGATTAGGGAGCATCTTGAACGGCTCAACCAAGGGCCGGCCCAGGTGACCGGACCGGCCCCGACACGAGATCAGGTCTAGTCGCCGCCCTGCGCCAACTGACCGGCCTGTTCGATGATTCCCGACTCGCGCACCCGGGCCGGTGACCAGCCCAAGATTTCACTTAGCTGGTCAGGCGTCATCTGCGCGAGTGTCGAGAAAGAATGCACCCCACCCGCTCTGAGGCGGTCGGCGAAGACAGGGCCGATACCGCGCAGCACAAGGAAGTCGTCGGGCTGCGTCTGGACTTCGGACGTCGCCGTAGTGGGTCCGCCGGCCACGTTGGCAGCCTCGCTCGTGTCTCCGCCTGTGCCCTCCACACTCGACGCCTTAACCGAGTCATCGGCCGC
>JBJYXA010000490.1:0-1535 GCA_046259705.1 Caldilineaceae bacterium | reverse complement strand
AGCAAGGCGAGCTTGGTTAGCAGACTACGCCTGGTCAGGTGCTCGAACGCTCGTTCCGCAATCTGTTGGTTCGTGCATTCATAGCAGTACATGTGGTTTTGTCTCCTTTGCAGCAAACACAGACGTCCGCGTGTTCCATTGTTGGCGTATGTTCGGAATTACGTAGGGTCTTGACACAAGGCTCGATGCGACCTACGATCGGGGCTAGAAGAGTGTTGTCGTGTCGTCCTGCGTCTGTTCCCTAGCCGACTGCGTGACCTATCTCCAGTTAATCAGAGTACCCATCCGTCCGGTGCATGGATGTCATGCAAGTGATGCATGTAAGAGATGCATATGTCCGACTACGACGAATTTGAGCGCCTGGTCAACGATGCGCTGTTGAGAATGGACCGTTCGCCAACGTGGCTGGCGCAAAGATTGGGCGTGAGCCAGAGCACGGTGAGCCGCTGGCTCAATCACAGTTCGCGGCCTGGGAATCCAGAGATCGTGGTCCGCTTGGCCGACATCCTTGGGCTGTCGTCCGAACGACAGGCATTGCTGGTGGCTGTGGGTTTTGGCTATCAGGAAGGTGATCATGTTGGTTCGACGCTGAGTTCTGCCAGTCGCCAGCCAGATCCGGAGCAAGCTCAACCGCTGGCAGAACCTGACAAGGGTGACCAGGTCCGACGAGCGCCACACAATCTGCCCAGCCCTGCTACCCCCTTCGTGGGCAGACGGCGAGAAATTGACGATGTACTGGCCCGGTTGCGGGATCCGGCCTGCCGGCTGCTCACGCTGGTAGGTCAGGGCGGTATGGGAAAGACACGGCTTGCTATCGAAGTTGCCCGCCGCGCCTATGAGCAAGAGGACGTGACGGCCGACGGGGTCTTCTTCGTGGGCCTGGAAACGCTCAGCCGTCCGGATCAGGTCGGTGTTGCCATTGCGTCGTCGCTGGGCCTGCCTGTAGAAGGCGCGGATCCATACGGTCTGGCGCTGAGCTATATGGCAGGAAAGCGGTTGCTGCTCGTGCTAGATAACTTCGAGCAGCTGGTGGAGGGCGCCGGACTGGTCTCGGACATACTCGCAGAGTGCCCTGAAGTCAAGGCCTTGGTGACGTCGCGCGAGACGCTCAACCTGCAGGAAGAATGGCTCTACCCGGTGGGTGGTCTGGACCTGCCTGACCTGCCGGCGGGGACGGAAGAAGAAGCTCGCCGGTCTGCGGCGGTGCAGCTTTTCTTACAGAATGCGCAGCGGGCGCGCGCCGACCGCGATTTCGCCGCTGAATTGCCCTGTATCGTGCGCATCTGCCGAATGGTGGAAGGTGCGCCGCTGGCGCTGGAGTTGGCGGCACACTGGCTGCGCACACTCTCCTGCGGTCAGATTGTGGAACAGCTGCAGCAAAGTCTCGACCTGCTGGCCACGCCGGTACGTAACGTGCCGGAACGCCACCGCAGCATGCGCGCGGTCTTCGACCACTCCTGGCAATTGACCGGTCAGCGGGAACGATCGCTGCTCTGCCAGCTGGCCGTCTTCGTCGGTGGCTTCGACTTGCCGGC
>JBJYXA010000489.1:0-10122 GCA_046259705.1 Caldilineaceae bacterium | reverse complement strand
CGGAATCTGAGGAATGAAGCGTCAACCGCGCGTAGCGTAAAGAGGTAACATGAAGATAGGTATCATCGGTCTGCCCAACAGCGGCAAGACGACAGTGTTCAATGCATTGACGCGCAGTGAAAAACCGGCTGCCGCGTTTACGAGCGGTCAGGTCGCCGTGCATACGGCAGTGGTGGACGTACCCGATCCACGCGTTGATACATTGTCGGCCATGTTCCGACCCGAGAAGACGACGTATGCAACGGTGACCTTCAATGACGTGTCTGGGTTTGGGACGGGGAAAGGCGCCTCGGACATTGGGGGCGCGCTCCTGAACGCGATTGCAAGCAACGACGCGCTTATGCTGGTCGTTCGTGCTTTCGAGGATGAAAACGTTTTGCATCCTGCAGACAGGGTGGATGCAGCGCGTGACATGGAGATGGTCGAAGGCGAACTCATCCTGAACGATATGACGGTCATCGACAAACGGCTGGAACGGCTGGCTAACCCGAAGAAGCAAGGTTCGGGCGACGAGCAGAAACGTTCGGCCCAGGAGGCCGAGTTACTCAGCCGCCTGATGGAAGCACTAGAGGCCGAAACACCGCTTCGAGATGTCGATTTGTCCGAAGCGGAGCGCCGGCTTATTGCGGGCTATGGCTTTCTGTCGTTGAAACCATTGCTTCGTGTAGTCAATTGCGGCGATCTACAGGGCGCCGCTGGCGACCCTGAGGGATCGGCTGGCGAAGCCGAATGCGCAGGATTCGAAGACGACGTGCTGTGCATTAGCGGAAAGCTTGAGGCGGAGATTGCCCAGATGGAGCCGGAAGATTCCGCGGCGTTCTTGGCGGAATATGGAATTGCCGAACCAGGACTCAACCGTGCGATCCGTCTTTCTTATCGCATGACAGGGCTTGAGACCATGTTCACAGTGGGTGAGGACGAGGTACGCGCGTGGAGTATACGCGCCGGAAGCAAGGCGGTGGAAGCGGCCGGAGCGATCCATACGGATTTGCAGCGCGGATTTATCCGTGCTGAGACGGTCTCCTACGACGACCTTGTCGCCTGTGGGAGTCTGGCGGAAGCACGGAAGCAGGGTAAATTACGTTTGGAAGGCAAAGAATATATCGTTCAGGATGGAGACGTACTTTCGATCCGGTACAATGTGTAGTCACCTGGTATCAGCTCTACATGTTGCAAAGCTCTGTTCGTAGCAGAAGGCGCGATTCATTCGTTTGTGAATTGCTCCTTCCGATCGCGGATTTGTTGCTTACGCAGACAGCCCATATATCTGGCCGTATTTGTCACGCAAGTAGCGCTTATAGGGTTCGGTGGTGATTGGGCCGCCCGTTACTCGTTCGACCAACTCAAGCGTTGTGTACTTGCTGCCATGTCGATAAATGTTGTCTGTCAGCCAGTTGCGCAGGATATCAAATTGTCCGGAAGCTATTTGATCCGGAATAGTTGGGTTGGCAGCCAGTGCGGCTGCATAGAACTGTGCCGCCAGCACGTTACCGAGTGCGTAGCCCTGGAACATCCCGCCGATAAAGTCTGTGTACCAATGCACGTCCTGCATAACGCCGTCACGATCATCAGTCGGCGTAATGCCGAGGTACTCGTCATACTTAGCGTTCCACGCCTCCGGCAATTCGTCAATGGACAGAACTCCCTCCAGCAGCGCCAACTCCAGCTCAAAGCGGATAATGATGTGTAGCCCGTAGGTTACCTCGTCAGCATCGACACGTATCAGGCTAGGGCTGACGTGATTGATTGACCGGTAGAACGTGTCCAGCGACACGTCTCCTAGGGCATAGGGGAAATATTGCTGCAGCTTAGGGTAGTATCCACTCCAGAAACCTTCTGATCGACCGACGACATTCTCCCACATGCGTGACTGGCTTTCGTGAACTGCCGAAGAGGTACCGTTGGCAAGCGGTGTGCGCTCGTAAGATAGGTCGATTCCCTGTTCATACATGGCGTGTCCGGACTCGTGCATCGTACCAAACATCCCAGCGAGGCTGTCCTCCGAAAATCGGGTGGTGATGCGCGCATCGCCGAGGGAAAATTTAGTCATGAAGGGATGATGCGTTTTGTCCAGCCTTCCGCGTGAGAAGTCGTAACCAAATCCCTGAATGATGTCGACCGAGGCGCTGCGCTGCGCATCTTCCTCAAAGACACGACCGACGAAAGACGGGTCCGATGGCTGCTGCTCTTCGATCTCCCGGGCTAATGCGCTCAAGAACTGGCGCAGATCGGCGAAGATCGGTTGAATAGTGGACACCGACATACTATAGTCGGATTTCTCGATCAGTGGATCTGCAACATGGTCGGAGTTGGGAAAGAAATCTGCATAACGACGGCTAAGGTCTAGTGTTTTAGTCAAATAGTCTTTGACGGCGCCGAAGTCGTCGGCGGGCCGCGCCACTGCCCATGCGGAGAAGCAGGCGGTCGTGTGCTCAGTGAATTCGTACAAGAATTCCGGCGGTACGTCGGCAGCTTCGTCATACATCCGTCGCGTGACGCGCGCCAAAGAGGCGTCATCGCTATCATGCGACATTCCATTCACACTTTTTTCGAACTCCCCTAGTAGCCGCCCGAACTCCGACGAAACCAGCTTCTGGTGCGCCAGCGTACGGAGCGTCGCACACTGTCTTGCGCGTGCGGGCGCACCGCCGGGCGGCATGTAGGTAGCCTGGTCCCACACAAGCAGATGGGCAGCCGACTCCAGATCATTGATCTCGTAGAGCGCGCTTAGTAGGTCGGATTTTGCATTCGTGGGCTCGTCCGTCATGTCCGGGATGGCTCCTTATTCAGTACTGGGTTGGTTTCAAAGTGTAGCCGGCCCTTGTCAAGCGGTGCGCTGTAAGCGTTCGTTGGACGGAGAACGCGAATTGATGGCTGGTACTGGACAAGTCTACCGCAGGTTACGCGGCAGGCAAATTGTGGTCGAGGATACATCTGTCATGGTCACATCTTTGGCTTGTCCAGAATGCACGGGTATAATGGTGGACGGCCTTTATGCCAGGATTTCATTAGAGGAATTGCGCATACCCAACTAGTGTTGTACTCATGGATTCTAGTCAGGTGTGCGGCGGTGTCTGGAGGAGATACATCGATGACAAAGCAAGAAGATACATTTGAGGAAAAAGAAACGGTGGTTGAGCCCGCGGAAGTTGAGGCTGCACCAGAATCTTTTGTGGCAGAAGAATCCGCGCCTTTGGCTTCCGCCGATGCAGTAGATGTCCAGGACACCGGCGAGGTCTCTGAACCAGAAATGGTTACAAGTAGTGCATCTGACGCAGAGGCTGTCGAGGCGGTCAGCGCATCACAGTCAGTGGAGGACGAACCGAATACGAGCGATGCTGGTGACGCAGAGACTGAAGCGTCGCAAAGTGAGTCTTCGGACGATGACGATGATGGCAAGCGCGTGGTGCGAATGTTGGCGGTCGGACAACAGGTCGACGGCGTGGTCAAGCGGATCGCCGATTTTGGTGCCTTCGTCGATATTGGCGTTGGTCGAGATGGACTCTTGCACATTTCTGAGCTTTCGCTCCAGCGCGTCGCCAAGGTCAGCGACGTCCTCAGCAAGAATCAAGAGATCCAGCCTTGGATTAAGAAGCTGGATCGTGAACGAAACCGCATCAGCTTGACATTGATCGATCCCGACCAAAAAACAATCCGTGACCTTCAGGCAGGTGAACTTGTCACCGGAACCGTGACGCGCATTCTTCCCTACGGTGCCTTTATCGATATCGGCATCGGTCGCGATGCGCTTCTGCACGTGCGCGAGATGAGCAACAAGTACGTGGAAAAGCCCGAGGACGTCGTGCAGGTAGGGGAGACTTTTGAAGCGCGCATTATTGAGGTAAGCCGGCGTCGCGGTCGTGTTGACTTGAGCTTGAAAGGTCTGCGAGATGTACCTGAAGAGGAGCTCGTCGAGCAGGAAGTCAGCATAGACGAAGAGATTGAGGATATTGAAGACGAGTATGCCGAGGTAGAAGTTCTCTCGCCGATGGAACTGGCCTTCAAGCGCGCGGTCGAGGCCGAGGGTGATGAGATTCGCGTTGAGAGAAAGCAGGGCAAGAGGAATCGCAAAAGCGATGCGCGTGCGATTCAGGATGAAATCATCGCTCGTACGCTGGAGACTTCCCGAAAATAGCCCGGCGCGAAGAGCCTGGAAGAATCGGCTACAGATAACCGGATAGATGGGTGTGGGGCGCATACTGCTGCGCCCCTTTTTGTTTCAGGGACAAACGTATGGTTAGGGTGCGGATGCTGAGTTGCAGCCAAGTGAGGCCAGATGGAAATCAAGGGTAGACATGCGTTGGTAACTGGCGGAGCGGTCCGTGTTGGAAAGGCTATTGCGATAATGCTAGCACAGGAGGGCGCTGACGTGTCGTTTACCTTCCTGTCGTCGAAGGCCGAGGCTGATCGAGCATCCGTGGAGATCGAGCAACTGGGTGTACACGCCAATGCTGTTCATTGCGATGTGAGCCAGTGGAACGATGTGCAGCGATTACGTGAAGTGGTGGAAGGTGGCTTGGGGGCAGTAGACATCATTGTCAACAGCGCCGGACTATTTCGCCGGACGCCTTTTCCGAGCGACGACGTCGGCCTTTGGCACGCCGTTACACGCGCGTCGATCGATGGAACATTCCATGTGTGTAATGCCTTTGTGCCAGGCATGCTGAAGAAGGGGAGCGGCGCAATCGTCAATATTCTCGACCTTAGCGCCTGGCACCCTTGGCACGGATTCGTCGCTCACGGCGTGGCCAAGGCAGGGATGTTGGCGTTGACCCGACAGCTTGCCGTAGAATTGAGTCCATCCATTCGAACAAACGCCGTCGCGGCCGGGCCGGTATTGCCACCAATCGGTCTCAGTATAGAACGCCAACAGAAAATCGCCACGACAACGCTCTTGAATCGATGGGGGGAACCTGCGGATGTGACTTCGGCCGTCCGGTATCTTGTTGAGTCCGATTACATAGTCGGCGAGGTCCTCACGGTCGACGGTGGCGAGCGCTGGGGTTCCAGCGGCAACGGGGGCGGGGTCCAGTAAGGCATGTCGGCAGAACCACCGCTAGAGATGCGGAGTCCACAAAATGTCCCACAATCAGAGCAAGAGGGAGGTTTGCCATGATTTTGCGGGAGGAATTGGAGCGACGAGAGGAACTACTTCTGGCGCCGTATGCGATGCGAAGTGGGGAAAGCCGGGGCCGGCTATATCCTGAAGATGAACATCCATACCGGTCCGCCTATCAACGAGACCGCGATCGCGTGATTCACACTACCGCGTTTCGCAGGCTGGAGTACAAGACACAGGTATTTGTCTACTCAGAGGGCGATCATTATCGTAACCGTCTGACGCATACGATCGAGGTAGCGCAGATTGGTCGCACGTTAGCGCGTAGCCTTGCCTGCAATGAAGATCTGACGGAGGCGATATGTCTCGCCCATGACCTGGGCCATCCGCCGTTCGGACATGTTGGGGAAGCCACGCTAAACGAGTTGATGGCCTCTCATGGAGGATACGATCATCAGCGACAGACTTATCGCATTCTTACCTCGCTGGAGCGCAAGTACCCCAACCACCCGGGTCTGAACCTTACGTACGAGGTGCTGGAGGGCGTGGTCAAACACGACACGAGCTACGACATCGTCGACGCAAGCGACTACGAACCCGATCTGCGCGGCACACTGGAATGCCAGCTTAGCAATCTTGCCGATGAGATAGCATACGACACTAGTGATTTGGACGACGGTCTACGCAGCCGAATACTCGATCCGGAGGCAGTTGTGCAGCTTGCCATAGCTCGCCGTGTTCTGGCCAGTATCGGCGAACCGCCGGATGCGGACCTGGGCGACACCATGATGCGACGTCGATTCATTCGTCGTCTGGTGGGTGTCGTAGTCCTGGACACAATACAGGCGACGGAGAAGAACCTGCTTGCTGCCGGTATCCAGTCGCTTTCGGAGCTTCGAAGAAACTCTCAGAATATGGCCAGTTATTCGCCCGCCATGAGGGAGGAGAACGAAGAACTTAAGAGTTACTTGTTCGAGAACTTCTATCGGCACTATCGCGTTGTTCGTATGGCCATGAAGGCGGAGCGTATTCTGCAGCGCCTTTTCCATGCCTACATAGACGAACCCCTCCAGCTGCCGCCTGACACACTTAGGTTGTCGGACGAGGAGCCTGAGGGGCTGTATCGTGTAGTATGCGATTATATTGCTGGCATGACGGATCGTTTCGCCACGCAAGAATATAAGCGTCTTTTCGACCCAGACGAGCGCGTATAGCGACTATTTGCGGGTGCGGACCGTCATTTCAATCTTCACATCCTGAAAGATGCCGGATTCCTTGCCAGAATCGGTGTAATGCACATCAAGGACTTCGCAATCCATGACCAGGTTCTCGCCGGTCAACTGAAAGCTCACACCCGGTTGCGCGACGACCGGCGTGGGACCATCCGGCCGCTCACGGATGAATGCCTGCTCCAGGTCATGGTCGATAGCATACTCGCTCAGTAACACGCGAGTCTGATGCCCCAGCGATCGGTCCTGTCGCTGATCGAACAGCCAAACATCCAGTGCAATTACATTCTCCGGCACGTCTTGTAGAACGCCGTTCTTCATATTGACGCCCATGCCACACTCACCGATGTACCGGCTTGTGGTAGGGTCAACGATGTTGTGGGATTGCTCGAACTCCTGCATACCGGCCTGGTAATGCACCATATAAGTGTCAAGAACCTTGCCGGCTTCCACTCTTGCCGGTTCCTGGACGGCTGGTTCTTGGATGGCCGCAGAACTCGACGCACGACTCGGATAGGTTGTTGCGACCGTTTCAGATGCCGCATAATCGTTCATTGCCTGGGCGCCGTACGAGCTGCTAGCGGGCGGGCGAGGCGGACGATAGGCATCGGAATCGTTGGGCTGTGAAAAGCTCGCCGAGGATCCCTCATCGAAGTAGGTGTCGTCATCGTACTCTTCGCCGTCGACCACGGCAGTGCCGGAAGTATAGACAATGCCCTCGTCAGGCTCTTGATCAAAGCGGTAGTCCTCCGGTGCCGGCATGTTGAATGATCCGCGGCTGCTGGGTGCGGGCTGACCTGCATAGCCTCCTTGCGAAGGATAAGCCTCTGCCGGTTCGTAGCCCCCCGCGCCTTCTCCTCGCCGGCGTGCCAGCCGGCTGATAATGTAGATACCGCCGCCTACCAACACGATTACGAGGAGGAGCGAGAATATCCATTTCAGCCAAGACGGGCCGCCAGACGAAGATGCCGCCCCCTCGACTTCGGGCGTAGTGGAGATCGCCGGGGCCTCCTGAGACGCGCCCAGTCCGGCTGCCAGTTCGGTCAATACTGTTATGTACACATTTGAGTCGCGCTGAGGGTTGTCCGCGAAATAGGTCTGTGCGTTGGCGATTTCGTCGCCGATATCGCCCTGCAGATCATAGAGGCGCGCACGCGCAGTCTCAGCCGCTCGATCATCCGGGTAATAGGCATACACCTGGGCCACCGCGGCCAGATACTGAGCCCTTGCTTCCTCGGTCAAGTCGCCGGGCCAGGCATCGGTCCACTGGACAGGCCAAAGCACCCAACCCATGATGAGACCAACGATCACCCCGATGACCGCACCCACAATTACAGACCCGACGCTAAGGCTTCTGGCCCTATCCATCATCCCAGGACTCCGTTCTGCCGTTCCCGGCTCTTGGATCTGCAGGTGTGACATCGTTGATTCCTCCGCGATTTGAAAATAACTACGGTATATCGCACGGTTATGCCAGCCATCCGTGTGGGTTGATCATAGAAGATTGGAGAATCCTTCTTCGGCCAAACGATCTACGATTTCTCGGACGCGTTGCATTTCTTCCTTGCGCCCGATGAGGACGGCGTCGCCCGTGTCCACCACTACCATGTCATGAACACCGATCAGAGCTACAAGAGCCCGGTCGCTGGACACGATATTGTTGCTGCTATCGAGATCGATGAGTTTGCCCCGCACCACAAGGTTGCCTCGCTGTGTCGCGGGAAGCACCTCATCGAGGGCGTCCCAACTGCCGACGTCGTTCCAGCCTGCGTCAAGAGGTATCACGGCGACGTCTGCGGCCCGTTCCATTATGCCATGATCAATACTGATCGAAGGTACCTCGTGCCACGCATCCACGAAGGACGTGCGTCGCACCTCGCTGGAAAGATCGCGGTCCTCCAGCGCATCGATCGCCTCCAGCGCAGCGTAGAGCGCCGGTTGTTGACGCTTATATTCTGCAAGGAACCTATCTGCGCGCGCGACGAAAATGCCGGCATTCCAGTAGTGGGCGCCACCGAGGAAGAATTCCTCGGCGACTTCCTGGCTTGGTTTTTCCAGAAATCGGTTGACCGTATAGACAGGTAGTGTGCAGTCATTTGGCGCCATTGCCAGTGCTTTGCCGCGTTCGATATAACCGAAACCGGTATGTGCACTCGTGGGGAGGATACCTAACGTCACGATGTATCCGTCCTTGGCAACGGCTGCCGCACAGCACAATGCGTTTTGAAAGGCCGGCGTATCCGCGATCACATGATCCGAATGGAGGGAAGCCAATATTGCATTCGGATTCCGCCTTCGTGCATACAATGCGGCGAGACCGACTGCCGGAGCCGTGTTGCGACCAGACGGCTCCAGGATCATCTGCGACTCCGCCAGGAAGGGCAATTGCTGCGAGATCAGGGAGCCATATTGAGCGCCGGTCACGATCACAATCTGTTCAGGGGACGCGACGCCGTCCAGTCTGTCCACTGTAGCTTGGATCAAGCTGGAGCCGGAACCGGTGAGGTCGGAGAACTGCTTCGGGCGCCCACTTCGGCTGCCGGGCCACAGGCGCGTCCCAACCCCGCCTGCCAAAATGGCCACATATAGCTGCGATCCTGCCTCCTGATTCGACAAGGGCCCAATTCTCCAATCAACTGCGAACGTAGCTTAGCGTTCCCACCTGCCTGACAAGGCCCTTGAGTTCCATCATGGTCAAGAGACTGGCAACTTGCGGCGGTGGTAAGTTCGCGCTACGCACAAGGTCATCCACATGTGTCGGCTCAAGCGACAAGTGGTCGAGCAATTGATCCTCGAGCGGATCGGTCGGTATCAGCTTCTGCTGATGATAAGTCTCCACTTCGTGTTCGAAGTGGAGCTGGTCAAGCACGTCTTGTGCTTTGAGCAGAGGAGCGGCTCCGTTTTGGATGAGTTCATTGCAGCCGGCACTACCTGGATTCACGATGTTTCCCGGCACGGCGAACACTTCTCGCCCTTGTTCAGCCGCGAACCGGGCGGTTATCAACGCACCACTGCGGCTCGGGGCCTCCACGATGACCACGGCTTTGCTAAGTCCGCTGATGACACGGTTTCGAGGTGGAAAGTTGCTGGCTTCGGGGCGAGTTCCTAGCGGATACTCGCTGACGATCGCGCCGTTCTCGGCTATCCTGGCGGCCAAACCACGGTTCTCCGGTGGATAGATCTGGTCGACTCCACTACCCAGCACAGCGATCGTACGCTGACCTGCGTCAAGGGCTGTGCGATGGGCAACGGTGTCGATACCAAGAGCCAAGCCGCTGACGATTACCACGCCAGCTCTTGCTAACTCCGTGGTGACCTGCGCTGCCACCTCACGGCCATATACGCTCGCGCGTCGAGTGCCAACGATGGCCACGGCCCAAATGTCGTCATCGCAGAGTTCTCCACGAACGTAGAGCAGCGGCGGACGTGTGTCTAGGGATTGTAGGTTTGCCGGATAATCTGCATGCTCCCACGTGAGTACGCGGATGCCGGCGCTGACAATGCGCCGCCATTCCTGGTCAAGGTCGATTTCGCGACGCGCCCGCTGCAGGCTATCCAGGCTGCGCCGATCCAGTCCCGCATCCACCAAGGTTTGTCTGGAACCGTTCCATGCTGCTTCGGCAGTTCCGAACGCCTCCAGCAGGGACGCCATGCGCGCGGGCCCGATTCCCGGAACCATATTGAAGCCGACCCAATAGGCTGTTTCGTTCACGGTGTCAACTTGCTGGTAATTGCGCTGGTTCCGGTGCCGGCAGACGCCGCGGCGTCAGGCTTAGAGGGAGCATACTGCACGCAAGTGTGTTTTGTCAAACAGTTTTGTCAAGCTGTCGTGAG
>JBJYXA010000488.1:0-4116 GCA_046259705.1 Caldilineaceae bacterium | reverse complement strand
CCCGGGCTCTGGCTCGCGCAACTCTACGCGGGCCTCGGGGGCCGGTCAAGAACCGCGCGACTTGTGGCACCGGGTTCCGCGAAGCCGCTATCGTTCGACTGGTTGCGGGTCGAACCGCGTCTTTCTGATCGAACGAGACCGTGCAGTTAGAGTAACAGGCTTCTCGCCCCGGGCTCCAGAGCTGGCCACCGGCATGGAGATTGCTTAACAAGAGCGTGAGCCGGGTCCCTCAAGAAGTAGTGTTCTCTAGCGAGATCGGAACGATGAGCCCAATGCAACGACCAAGCGATTCACACTCGCGGCGTGCAACTCCACCTGCGCTTCTCCAGGCTGCGAGGTTGATCAGCCGCTGGTCTGTACTCTTCATCTGCCACACCAAGGTAGCCTGTTGATGCCAAACGACCTGAATTCTGCAGCCGGTGCAGAAGTGCTATCCGTAGTGATCCCGGCACTCAACGAGGAAGAGGCGATCGGCTCGACTATCCAACGCTGCCTCGATGCTCGAGAGAAAGTACGAGCATCCGGGGGACTCGCTGACGTCGAAATTATCGTGGTGAGCGATGGCTCTACGGATCGCACAGAGCAGATCGCCCGGAGCTACTCGAATGTGGCAGTTTACGCGTATCCTGATAATCGAGGCTACGGCGCAGCGATCAAATGCGGATTCGAACACGCCTCCGGCGATCTTCTCGGCTTCATGGACGCGGACGGCACCTGCGATCCCGTCTATTTCGGAGATATGTGCAGAGTTCTGTTGTCTGAAGAGGCGGATATCGTTCTGGGCTCGAGAATGGGGGCGGAAAGCGAGATGCCGCGATTGAGGTCCGTGGGCAACCGTTTCTTTGCGTTGTTGCTGGGTATGCTTTCCAATGAGCCGATCTCCGACACTGCAAGCGGCATGAGAGTCGTACGTCGTGATGCCCTTGAGCCTCTGGGTCCTCTGCCAGATGGGCTGCACTACACCCCAGCCATGAGCGCGAGAGCGCTCCTGAGCGGACTTCGTATTCGTGAAATACCGATGTCGTATGGCGAGAGAATCGGTCAGAGCAAGCTCAGCGTCCTGGCGGACGGGAAGAGATTCCTGGCGGCAATCCTCGACGGCGTTTTGTTCTATCGTCCGGCTCGCGTGTTCTTTCTGATGTTCGCGTTCTTTTTTGTTCTCGCCACAATGGTGAGCCTGAGTCCTGCCGAGCATTACATGAGATTCGGGTCAATTGAACCATGGATGATCTATCGATTCGTCCTGGCCTTTCTCCTTGGCAGCCTGAGCGCGATCTCTCTTGGCACAGCAGCGGTAGCAAGTCGCCTCGCCTCTCTGGTTGGCGTTGGAGGACAGGGATCGTTCTGGAGCAAGGCAGTCGAATACGTGTTCAGCGGCAATTCCGTGTTCTGGCTGGTCGGCCTTCTCGTCACTGTTGCGGTACTGCTCACGCTCCCAGGTATCGTTCAATATGCCGCCAGTGGAACGGTTTCGCTTCACTGGTCACGGGTAATCGTGTCCGCCTTTGCTCTCCTTGTTGCATTTCAGACTTTACTCACAAGCACGTTACTCAGAATCATGAATTACTGGATCAGAGTCGCCGAGTTCAGATCGCGACCTCTGGCGACGACCTCATGAGCGAACTGGACGTGACGTCGAGCCGCTCGAGGAGTGATTCTGACGCAGGTGCCATGTTTGACGACGTCTCCGGATACGAGGAGCTTCTGAATAGAGGGCTCCGTTTGTCAGGTGAGACGAGAGACTACTTCGCACGTGAGAGAATATGCGTGATGAAGGAGTTCATTGATGGGCAGCCCTCTCCTGCTCGCATTCTGGATTATGGTTGTGGAACTGGAGATACCTCGTCGCTTCTGGCATCGAATTTTCCGAAATCAGAAGTAATCGGCGTCGATACGTCCGGACCGGCTATCGCTTCCGCCGAGGAACGATTCGGCGGGCCCAGAATTGGCTTTGAAGCGGTTTCGCAAATCTCAACGACGGGGGTCTTCGACGTTGCCTACGTAAACGGCGTGTTTCACCACATCCGCCCGGCTGAACGGCCTGCAGCAGTCAGCGCGATCTTCGAACGACTCCGGCCTGGCGGTCATTGCATGTTCTTTGAAAACAATCCCTATAGCCCGGCTGCACGTCTTGTGATGCGCCGAATCCCGTTTGACAGAGACGCGATCATGATTTGGCCCAACGAGGCAGGCAGACTTCTGCGCGACGCCGGATTCGACACGCCGCATTCGACGCGCTTCCTCTTTGTCTTCCCGAAGGCGCTTCGGATCCTCAGACTGCTTGAGGTTTCGCTATCGCGCCTCCCGATCGGGGCGCAATATCTCATCGTCTCACGAAAGCCCGATTCGGAGAATTCCGAGGAATGAAGTGACCCCCGTGCCGGTGGCTCATTCCTCTCGTCTTCTCACTGGATCGGCGACGATTCGCCGCGTTCTGGATCGGCTCTCGCGTCGAGCCGGGCTTGTGCTTGCCGGTGTCGCTATGAGTTCGTTCATTGGAGCGGCCGCCGTTTCCATTTTGGCAGGAATCCCGAAACCGCAAATTCACGACGAATTCAGCAATCTGCTCGCAGCCGATACGTACTCCAGGATGAGGCTCGCGAATCCGCCACACCCGGAATGGCGGCATTTCGAGAGCATTCACATTATCCAGCAGCCCACCTATGCCTCCAAGTATCCCCCGGCACAGGGACTGATCCTCGCTCTTGGGCAGCTAGCCGGAGGTCATCCGATCGTGGGCGTCTGGCTGAGTTCGGTCCTGATGTGCACTGCCATTGCCTGGATGCTGCAACAGTGGCTTCCTCCTCGCTGGTCACTCGTCGGTGCCATACTGGCTGTTCTTCAGTTTGGCATTTGCGGGTACTGGGCCCAGAGCTACTGGGGAGGCGCAATCGCTGCCGCGGGCGGTGCACTTCTCTTCGGGGCAATCCGCCGTTTGGGGAACTCTCGGGCGCTGTCAACTTCCGTGGCCCTTGGCGTCGGATTGGCACTCCTGGCATTCAGCCGGCCGTTTGAGGGTCTGGTCATCGCGGTACCAGCCGGCCTCATGGTCCTCCGAGCCACATCGATGGCAGCATTCCGGCGCGAGAAAATCCGCCTCATCGGCCCTGCTCTTGCAATCCTGGTCGTAGCAGGGGCTTTCGGCCTCCGCCTCAATTCAGCTGTGACCGGCCACTGGGCCAGAAGTGCTTATGTCGAGCACCATGAGCAGTATGATGTTGCGCCGTTGTTCATCTGGCAGGCGCAACGCCCTGTTCCCGACTACGCAAGCGACCGAGTTCGTGAGTTCCATTTAGGTTGGGAACTCGATCAGTGGAAGAACCAGCAGTCGTTGTCAGGCTGGTTTCAGACGAGACTTAAGTATTCGTTCGTCACATTGATCGCTTTCGGCGCTCCGCCGCCGGAGCTACGGCTTCCAGCATTTGGCGAATTCGCGTTGTTTCCCTTCCTCCTCATCTCGATCCTGCCAACAACCAGGAAGGTGAGATTCGCTTGGGGCATGATTGCGCTTGTCGTTCTTGCGCTGAGTACGGCAACGTATTTCGGGCCCCATTACCTGGCTCCCATCACGAGCCTGCTTGTCTATCTCACCGTAGTCGGTATGAGGACATCGGCGATTGCGCTGAGGAACCATCCGAGCTTGCGAGGACTCTTGGTCCCCGTCGCACTCGTTGCAGCTCTTGGAGGAACCGCATATTCCGCTGCGCGATTCGTTAAGGAGGAGACAAACGCTGCAAAATGGTGGAATCAGAAAGCGGAGATTGAAAGAGAACTACAGCAGCGGACGACTCCGTCAGTCGTCTTTGTAAGGTATGAACCCGGTCAAGACATTCAAAGAGAGTGGGTGTACAACAGTGCCGCCGTCGACGAACAACACGTAGTGTGGGCGCACGACATGGGCGCAGTCGCCAACGAGTCTCTGCGTAACTATTTCGCGGACAGAACTGCTTGGCTGCTTCTCTTGGCGCGAAATGGCCAGCACGAGCTCAGACAGTTATCCCGTGACTGAGACCCTTTAGACAACAAGTCCGCGAGTTCTCAGTGCCGGAAGGTGCGCCGCCCCGTGAACACCATCGTCATTCCATGCTCATCGGCGGCGGCGATCGCCTCATCGTC
>JBJYXA010000487.1:0-10770 GCA_046259705.1 Caldilineaceae bacterium | reverse complement strand
TCGAGACCGCACTGGCCAGCCTGGCGCTTCGCCGAGAAATCGGAGATAAATTAGGCATCGTCAATAGCCTGACGCAAGTCGGCCACGTCCATAACCTTCTTAACCAACCCGCGGACGCCGAGGACGCTCTGAATGAGGCGCTCGCGATAGCACTGCGATTGGGGGATCGGGCAAGCGAATGCGCAATCTATGAACAGCTGATGGTTACGTACGGCCAGTTGCAGGAAATGGAGAAGCGGAAGGCCGTGGCCGAACGCGGTTTGGCTCTTGCTACGCAATTCGGGGATCAGGCGTTAGCTGCCTACTTCGAGCAGGGGATAGGCGGCCCGGCCAGATCGTAAGCAGACTAATGGTTCGCTAATGACAAGGGCGGCGCTGATTTCGGTCCTGGCGACCATGATTCGTACTGTACCCGGTGGATTCCCCTGCATTCGCAGGGGCAGGCTCGGCTTAACTGCAGGCCGGAATGACAAGATGGGCGATAGCCCTGCCTACAACTTTCACACTCGGACGCAGTACCCCAATCGCTACAACTTGTCATTGCTGCGCAGGCAGCAATCCACCGCGTCGCATGGCGATGGCGGCCAGGATGGCAGTAGCACGCGTTGGTTCGTACGTCGTCACAAGCCCGGTCCACGATCGCGAAATCGGTCACTCTTGTCATTCCTGCGCAGGAATGACAAGCTGAAGCGGGACGTGAGGCATTTCCTGTCCCACGTCCCGCTTCCATCTCAAAAAACCATCCCTACCGCACGCACTCGAAATCGGCGAGGCCCGCCGCCATGGCGTCGAGCGCCTCTTGCGCAGTCTGGCCGCCGGTAAGGGCCTTGTGGATCTCCGCCGTACTCACGTCGACGAAGTCCGCATACCACGTCAGCGTGGACAGGCCGCGCGCCGTGGCCAACTGGGCCGAGAAATCTGACCAGAACGGATAGAGTGCGGTCAGGTCCGGATCGGTGTACAGGTCGCTCCAGATGGGCAACAGGCCGATCTCCTCGGCGAGCTGCTTGTTGGATTCAGGGCTGGTCATGTATTGGATGAACTGCCAGGCCGCATCCTTGTTCTTGGACTCGGCCGGGATCGCATATGCCTCGGGCAGCGTCAGCGTCGCGCTCTTGCCCGCCTCAGCGCCGGGCACCACGCTCACCTGCACCTGGTCGACGACCGCGGACACTTCCGGATCCTGCGCGTAGGCCATGAGGCCGGCGATGCCCTGGGGCATAAAGAGCGAGTTGCCCTTCAGGAAGAGGTCCTGCGACGTGGCCTGGTCGTAGGTCAAGCCGGCCGGGTTCGACACGCCGTTCTCGAGCGAATCCATCATCCACTGCAGCGCGGCCAGTGTGTTGGGATCCGTATTGAACAGGAAGCAACCGTCCTGGTCGACGATCTCGCCGCCGAACAGATAGGTCCAGAAATGGAATTCGTTGGCCAAGGCCCATGCCTGGGTCCAGAAGGGGGCCATGCCGTATTCGACGACGCCGGCATCCTTCGCGTCCAGGCTTTGCGCCACGAGTTCGTCCAGCGTGGCCGGCGGCGCGTCGAAGCCCGCCTCGGACAGCTCGGCTGCATTGTAGTAGAAGAAGCGGGTATCGTTGTTCCATACGACGCCGCCCAGCGTACCGTCGGGGCAGGTGAACAGGTCGACGAGACCCGGGATCATGCCGTCGGTGTACCCTTCGGGCATGAAGTCGTCCAGCGGCGTGATCCAGCCGGCGCCGCACCACTGCGCTACCCAGCCGTTGTCGAATTCGACCACGTCATACGCGCTGCCGCCCGTGGCCAATTCGGGTACGACGCTGTCGGCCACGGAATCCCAGTCACTCTGGATCAACGTCACCGTGATGCCGCTCTCTTGCTCAAATTCGCGTACACGCTTTTCGAAGGCGCCGACCTGGTCGGCTTCGTGTTGCGGGAAGATAACGGTAATAGCGCCGGATTCCGGGGCCGCTTCCGCCTCGGATTCCGTCGCCGTTTCGGCGCCGGCCGCCTCTTCTGCCGGGGCCGTCGACGGTTGCACGGCGCATGCGCTGAGCACGAGCGCCGCAATCACAAACAACATGAGAAATACACGGACCGGAACCTTCATGGGATTGCACCTCCATAGTGAATTGTGTGGATGAATCGGCTAACTATACAACCAACACTTGCACGCCTGCCGCGCGAACAGCATCCACGAACGCAGGCGACGTATCACGGTCAACCAATAACGTGTCGACAGCCTCGATGGGCGCCACAAAGGCAGTGGACGTCCGGCCGCACTTAGAGTGGTCGGCCAGGACGATGACCTGCCCGCCCTGCGTCAGGATGGCGCGGTCCGTAACCGTCTCCGGCATATAATCGTTGGTCAATCCGTCGTCGATATCGATGGCATGGATGCCGATGAAGATCTTTTGCGCCCGCACTTCCGCCAGGGCCTGTTCGGCCACATGGCCGATCATGGACATCTCGCTGCCCCGCACCAGACCGCCCAGGCTAATGAGCGTGATGCTGGCGCTCGTGGCCAGTTCATTGATCACCAGCACAGAGTTGGTGATGACCGTAAGTTTGCGGTGCCCATGCAGCGAACGGGCCAGTTCGAGGACGGTGGTGCCGCTGCCCAGAAACACGGTGTCGCCGTCGTTGATGAGACTGGCCGCGGCCGCGCCGATGCGCTGTTTGGCCTCGGTCTGGTCGACGCTGCGCTGGTGGGCGGGCGCCTCGGGGGGCGCTTGGCGCACGAGCATGGCGCCGCCGTGGAAGCGGGCTACATCGCCGCGTTCGGTCAACGCGTCCAGGTCACGGCGTACCGTCGCCACGCTGACGTCGAAGCGAGACGACAGCTCGTTGACGGTCGCGCGCTTCTCCAGTCGGATGTAGCGCAGGAGCGCTTCCTGTCTCTCGACATTGGAGAGGGGTTGGCCGGATTTCATGGTATTTGTGCGCCGGTGCAGCCTCGTTGTCGAACGTTTGAGGGTCGGGATAACGTCACTAACGAGCACAAACCATCAGATTCGATCACAGTCTAGCACGAATGTGAGTGAGTTTCAAGGCTCATTTTTCCCCAGTGCTATCTCGAACAGGACGTTGGTCAAACCCGATTTTGCTTATCTTCGCTGATCTTCCGGACTTACCTGGTCTAGTCTGCTCACTATGCACTGTCGTCATGGCATTGCCAACAGAAATCCACACTCTCGGAAGCCGAAGGTTGCAGCAAGCGAAACGAGGTCAAACGGCAGATCGTGGCAACGATGGTCTGCCTAACCGGGCTCAGCGTGTTGGCCGCATCAGCGTCCCATTGCCTCCATCAGTGTCCGCCATGAATGTCGCCCGGTCGGGCAGTTTTGCCGTTGACAAACCGGCGCTCGCAGCGTATTTTGGTTTCGGGCGGTAGATGTTTGTTACCTACCAACAGTTGCTCTGGTCACATTTCATTCTGGTGACGGATAGAGTCTGAACCGAAAAGGGATAAGAACACCCAGGCGTAGGCAACGGGGCAGCCAGTCCCAACCGAGAAGAAAATAGCTCCTGTCACGCCGCCTTGCGTGGTCAATCGAGTGGCGACAGCCCTTTTGGCCAGCCAACTGCCGAGGGCGACGGGCCAGACGAACGTCACTCAGTCGCCCAGGATTAGCCGGACAATCCGCGCTTCAACCTAGATATGCCTGGCTTCCAGGTCAAAGCCGTGGCCGTTGAGGACGCCGTACAACTCGTCGGTCAACACGCGGCGACGATACCGCCGTACCACCTGTTGCGTGCCAGGTCGTTCTGAGGGCAGATATCACGGTTTGTGGCGGCTGACTCGCCACTGCAGGACGAGCCAGAGCCACCCCACGTTGTACCGTTGGGCGAGCCTTCTTCCCTTATCAATGTTCCAAGTGGTAGGTAGCCAGAAGAGGGAATAGTGATGTATTTTATTATAGGATATGTATATACTTGGTGGCGCGGGGATGAATTGCCCAGTTTACCTTCTCTTGATGGTTTCTACACTGAGCGCGCCGAAGATATTGAACTACTTGCACATCTTCACAATACTGATATAACAACCATTGAAACTCGCCTCAAAACCGGCAGCAAACCTTATGTGGCATATATTGAAGATGAGCCTGTTGCCTACGGTTGGAGCGCAACAAAAACGGTGGGCATAGTCGAGGCCGGTTTCGAATGGCCGCTCAGCGCGCGTGATCGTGCTCTGTGGGATTTTGTAACGCTTGAGAAATGGCGAGGACGTAGTATTTATCCAAAGCTGCTCCAAGCCATCCTCAGTACCGAAAAAGACGACGCGGAACGATTCTGGATTGGTCATAGAGCTGATAATTCTTCGTCCAAACGAGGGATTGTGAAAGCCGGATTTCAACTCAGCAACATCACGGTTGTGACTGATGCTTTCCAACCCCGGTCAGTGCCACGAGGGGATCGGGAGCGTGCACAGCTAGACCCGCTAGGAAAGCATTATGGCTTTATCGAAGTGGCCGATAAGGATATGACATTGTTTGACTTTGAAAGTTCAGATAGTGGGCCTCCCCTAAGTTCAGGCCAATAGTATCGTGATCTGGAGCCGGTCAATCCGGGGTGATGGTACCTTGTCGGTCATATAGGAAGGCACCGGCAGATACAGGACCAGCGGCCAAGGTCGGCACTGTTCGTGACACAGCAGCCGATGGAGGACTCATCATTAACGCCCTTAGCGGCGCAGCCAGTTAGTTCGCTGCGCAAGCCTTCTTCCCTTGTGACGGTTCAAAGTAACGTGTTGCTAGGCAGTTGCTTGCTAACATTTGAGCACCCGTTCTCGGCCAACTGAATCCCGCTGTCGCATTCGGGGAGGGTCTTGGGGAGCGTGACCGATCTGTACAGCCGGCCGTCGTTGCAGCACAGGGGGCCGACGTTTGGCCGCGACTTGCCCTCTCACTGGCGCGAACGGCTCGCACACGCCTTGGTCCAGCGTCGACCGTCTCCCTGTTGCCACATTATGGCGGTCTTTACCCCGCCCCGCACGAAACAGCTAGAAAAGGTGATCATAATTCGATGACTAGGCAAGAAGCCCCCAATATTCTCTGGATATGCACAGACCAGCAGCGTTTTGACAGCTTGGGTTGCTACGGCAATGACCTGGTGCATACGCCCAACATCGACCGGCTGGCGCAGGACGGCGTTCTTTTCGAAATGGCGTACTGCCAGAGCCCCATCTGTACGCCCAGCCGCGCCTCCTTCCTGACCGGCCGGTATCCGCGCACAACCCGCTGCCGCCAAAACGGGCAAAAGATCCCAGCCGACGAGCGCATGGTGCCCAGGCTGCTGAAGGATGGCGCCGGCTACGTCTGCGGACTTTCGGGCAAGCTGCACACGTCCTATTGCCATCCCAGCGTGCTCAAGGGGACCGAGGACCGTATCGACGACGGGTACGACGAGTTCCATTGGTCCCATGACCATAGTCCCGTTTGGGCAACCAACGAGTACCACAACTGGTTGCTGGCGCACGGACAGAAATACGAACACAAGCCGATCCCCGGTACGACCATGGTCCAGGAAGGCATGCCGGCCGAGTTTCACCAGACCACGTGGTGCGCCGAGAAGGCCATCGACTTCATGCGCCTGAACGCCAAATTCGATTCACCCTGGCTCTTCTCGGTGAACATTTTCGACCCGCACCATGCCTTCGACCCGCCCAAGGCGTACCTGGAGCGCTATCTGGACATCCTAGACGAGATCCCGCTGCCGCTCTATGAGCCGGGCGAGCCGGCCACCAAGACTTCCTTCCAGCAGTTGGACAGCATCAGCCCGTACAACGGCCGCGGCGGCGCCATCCCCGAGTACGACCGGATCAGCGCGTGGGAACACCGGCTGACCAAGGCCGCCTACTACGCCATGGTCGACCTCATCGACGACCAGGTGGGAAGGATGCTGGATGCGCTGGAGGAGACGGGCCAGCGCGACAACACCATCGTCATCTTCATGTCCGACCACGGCGAGATGCTCGGCGACCACGGCATCTACTTGAAGGGGCCTTATTTCTACGAAGGCGCGGTACGCGTGCCCCTGATCTTCTCGCAGCCGGGCGTCATCCGGTCCGGCGTACGCGAACAGGGTCTGTCCGAGTTGGTCGACATCGCGCCCACGTTGCTGGAGGCCGCCGGCGTAGCGCCTTATGCCGGTATGCAGGGCCACTCCTTCTGGCAGATGTTGACGGGCCAGGACGAAGACTGGGCGGGCCGCGAGGACGTGTATTGCGAATACTACAACGCGATGCCCTGGCATCGAGCGCCGACGGCGCAGACGACCATGGTGCGCACAGGGGATTACAAGCTGACCGTCGTGCACGGCCAGGATTCGGGCGAGCTGTACGACCTGCGCGCAGACCCGAATGAGTTCGCCAACCACTGGCACGACGCGGACTATCAGTCCATCAAGGTGGACATGATGAAGCGGCTCTGCGACCGCATGGCATGGACAGTGGATCCGTTGCCGCTGCGAGTATCCGACTGGTAGCCCATGCTGCGACGCGCATGGTAAATCGTAGGTCCCGACTAGAACGGGACGGCTCTTGCGGCGGGGAACGTCGCATGCCACAAGTGACCTATGGCTTGCATGGCCAAGCGTAGGTCACGGCTCCGGCGTGACGGCGGTGTGCATCGGACGAAACCGTGGCCGAAGACCGTGTCCACGGCCCGTTACCAGAGAAAGGAGTCGACGCAGACCCAAGAACCTTTTGTTCCATCGGTCGAATTGAACCTACCAGCCTGGAAGGAGAAGCTGAATGAATCTTTCACGTCGAGATTTCCTGAAGATATCCGGTTTCACGGTAGTCGCGGCATCGGCATCGGCCTGTGCGGTGCAAGCACCGGCCGCACCATCGCAGGCGCCGGCGGAAGAGGCGGCCGGCGATATTGTGATGCAATGGTGGGATCACTTCCTGCCGCTTCAACCGTTGACCGAAGCGGTGTTTGCTGCCTATCATGATGCAAATCCAAATGTGACGGTGGAATATACGGTATTTTCGCCGCCCGATCTCGGACAGGCGCTCCAACTTGCCTATCCAAACGATCAGGCGCCAGACGTACATGCGCTGGCTGGTGTCAATCTTCCGGTGCCCGCCCTCCAGAAGGAAGGCTGGTTCACCCCCTTGCAGCCGTATGCTGACCCGGACTGGGTGAGTGCGTTGCCCAAGGAGGTCCTGATTGAAGGGCGCACGACGTTTGACGGCGTTCTCTACAGCTTCCCCATCTTCACCTTCCGCTCGCATCCGATCCTGACGTGGTTCAACATCCCACTCCTGGAAGAGGCCGGTGTGGATCCGGAAATTGGGCCGGTCACTTGGGATGATTTCCGGGAGACGGCGCGCAAGATCACCGAGAACAGCGGCGGCAGCGTATTCGGCTGGATTCAGGGCGTCGGTCATATCGACCGCATGAGCGAAACGCTCGTCAACCTGGCGCAGCTGGCCGGCGCTCCGGGTGAGATCGATTGGACCACAGGCGAGTACATCCAGGGCTCGGATCCGTTCGTGAATGCGCTGGAGTTCCTGAAGTCCATGGAAAGCGACGGCAGCCTGTTCCCGACGTCGACTACCATCGACACGCGCAATGCGCGAGCGCGCTGGGCCGCCGGCGACGGTGTGCTTTTCCTGGATGGGTCGTGGAACATCGGCGTAGTGCAGGGGAGCTTCCCCGAGATGATGGATCTCACGGGTGTATCGCAGGCGCCGATTCCCGATGCCGGCACACCTGCCTATACCTATGCATTGCCCAAGTCCGGCGACTTCTGGGTTTCGAGCCAGACCAAGTATCCTGAGCATGCCGCGGCCATCCTCCAGCAGTTCACGTCGGAAGACTATCAGATTAAGCTTGCCGAGAGAATGGACCAGCCCCCCCTCGACCCTACCGCGGTGCAGAAGGCCAATGTGCATCCTACCTACAGCAAGGCCATCCAGCTGTTTGCAGATGTGGTTCGCCTCGCCCCGGACCCGTTGGTCCAGAACCCGGACGTCGTGGATGTGGTGTCGAGAATGACGGACATCAGGCCGAACTTGGGCGAAATCGTTCAAGGCGCGCTGGCGGGTGAGGTATCCGATATTCGCGCCACGCTGCAAGATTACCAAGACAAGGTCAGCGCCGAGCGCGAACGCGCGTTGGCGGCGGCCCAGGCCGAGGGCGTCGAAGTCAGCATTGACGATTGGGTCTTCTCCAACTGGCAGCCCGGCGTGGACTACACGGCGGACATGTACAGCTAGCGAGTACATATTGATATGGGCGTGATGTCACGTGGTCGATCGCGAGACAGGGCGCCGGCGCATGCGCCGGCGCCCACCCGGGTGATGGCCCGGTTGTGGAAGGACAGGTGGATCTATCTGTTCCTGCTGCCTACGGCTGTTCTGTTCTCGCTGTTCACACTCTACCCAATGGTCGCCAGCTTCCTGATCTCACTGCAGGACTGGAACGGATTCTCCAAACAGGCCTCCTACGTTGGTCTCAGCAACTATCGCGAGATCGTGCAGGATCCCCAGTTTTGGCTTGCGTTTCGCAATACCTTCGTGTTCATGCTGATCACCGTTCCAATCCGTGTGACGCTGGCGTTGATCCTGGCGCTGGTCCTGAACAACCCGAATCTACCTTTCGCAGGATTATTTCGCACCGCGCTCTTCCTGCCCGTCGTCACGACCATGGCCATCATCGGTGTGGTCATGACCTTCGTATTCGATCCCGTGGGCGGACCGGTCAATCAGATGTTGCTGAACACAGGGCTGGTCGACCGCCCGATCAACTTTCTGGGACGGTCATCCTCCGCGCTCTACACCGCCATGGGTATCCATGTCTGGAAGTGGTTTGGTGTGACCCTGATCTACTGGCTCGCGGCCCTGCAGACGGTACCCCTGGAACTCTACGAGGCGGCCAAAGTCGACGGCGCATCAATGCGGCAGTCGTTCCGCCATGTGACCATCCCGCTGCTCGTGCCGTTCGCCGTCATCATCTTTCTTATTACCGCGCTCGACACGCTGCGCGTGTTCGATCTGATCTTAACGCTCACCGGCGGTGGCCCTTTCCTAAAGACGGAGGTGGTCGAAGTCTACATCTATCGCTGGGCGTTCAACTCAAGTATTCCTCGACTCGGCTATGCGTCCGCCGCCGCTGTCTTCTTTGGCCTCACGACGCTGGCCATGGCGCTCCTGCAGGCGGGCGGATACGCGATACTACGGAGAACACGAGCCGAACCATGATACGACTAGGAACCACTCGCATTCGAATCAGCACCATAGTGACCGTGGCGCTCCTAGCCTTGCTCTGTCTGGTCTGGGTGTATCCGTTCTTGTGGATGGTATCGGCTTCGCTCAAGACCCAGGCTGAGATCTTCTCGAGTGGTCTGAACCTGATTCCTCGCGAACTACAGTGGGAGAATTATTGGCGAGCCTGGGTGGATGCGAAGTTCAGCCGGTACATGATCAACACGGTGGCCATCACGCTGGGCACCGTGAGCCTTACGGTTGCCAGCACAAGTCTGGCGGGGTACGTGCTGGGGCGGTACGAGTTTATTGGCAGGCGGGTCATATTTGGCGTCCTGGCCGCCACGATCTTCATTCCCGCCGGATACACGATCATCCCCACCGTACGCCTGGCCAATGCGTTGGGGCTGCTGAACTCCCTTTGGGGCGTGATTCTGGTCCTCTCCGGAACAGGCAATGTGATCTTCATCCTTCTGTTTTCGGCCTATTTCGGCGGACTGCCCAAGGAGCTGGAAGAGGCGGCCGTTCTGGACGGCGCCGGGTTCTGGATGGTGTTCGTGCGTATCATGTTGCCGCTGGGCGGGCCGGTGATCGCTACGGTGACCATCCTGAAGTTTCTGGATGCGTGGAACAACTTCTTCGTGCCGCTTGTCTTTACCTTTAGCCGGCCTGACCTTCGCACGTTGAGCGTGGGCATGTTTGCATTCGTTGGCCAGAACGAGACCGATTGGTCAGGGATGGCCGCGGCCGCCACCCTCTCGCTGATCCCCGTTGTCATGGTGTTCTTCCTCATGCAGCGCCGGTTCGTAGAGGGCATCGCCGGGGCCGTGAAGCAGTAGGGGCGCCGTGAGGGTGGCCCGTGTACCGGGGCAGGCCGCGCCGTAGCTGCGCAGAAGGTTCTGCAGAACGCCATGATTCCGGTCGCTGAACCGGCACCACAAAGGGAGTAGCCATTGAAATCGCCGAGCCACATAGTCCGCAAAGTTCGAATGGTGCTGAGTGCCCGTCACTCCAACTTCTCTTACTCGCAAGAGGGAGAAGACATGATATTGCGTTCCCTCTTGCCCGACAAGCAGGATGGATTTTACGTCGACGTCGGTGCATATCAGCCGAAGCGGTTCTCCAACACATACCACTTCTACCAAAGGGGATGGCGCGGCATCAATATCGATGCAACACCAGGGGCTATGTCGCTCTTCAACAAGCAGCGCAGCCGGGACACGAATCTCGAGATCGCAGTGTCTTCGGAACCTCAAAACCTAACGTTCTACATGTTCAACGAACCAGCGGTCAACACCTTCGATAGCGATCTGGCCGAGGAACGGCGGCAACCCGGAAAGTATGTGATGGTTGGACAGGTCACGATTGCCACGCGTCGACTGGACGATATCCTGGATGAGTATCTGCCGCCGGGTCAGCAAATCGATATATTAGCGATCGACGTAGAAGGGTACGATATGCAGGTGCTCTTGTCCAACGACTGGAAGCGATACAGACCATCACTTGTCCTAATTGAGGACGCGTATATCAAGAGTGGTGAGTCAGGACTCGACGCAGCCGCATTTCTGGCCGATAAGGGG
>JBJYXA010000486.1:0-2078 GCA_046259705.1 Caldilineaceae bacterium | reverse complement strand
AAGTTGCTGCGCGGTGGCGCCCGTGACCTGCCGGAGCGGCAGCAGACGTTGCGCGACACGATTGCATGGAGCTATGAGCTACTGACCGAGTTCGAAAAGACATTGTTTTCAGTCCTTTCCGTTTTCGCGGGCGGCACGCTGGGTGCGGTGGAAGAGGTCGCCGGTGACATTGACCGGCTGATGGAAGGGAACACCGACATTGTTGAAGTGTTGTCGTCCCTGGTGGACAAAAGCCTAGTTCGTCTCCGAGACGCAGACGAGGGAGAACCGCGTTTGCGCATGCTGGAAACCATACGCGAGTATGCCGCTGAACAGCTTGCGGCAGACCCCGAACTGGACGCCGCCGCCTGCCGCGCACACGCAACCTACTTCGCCGGATTTGTTGCGCGACAGGCGCCGCGCATGACCGGTCGCGAGCGCGAGGCAGCCATGCAGGAAATGGCGGCCGACGCCGATAATCTTAGGGCCGCCTGGAAGTACTGGCTTAGGAAAGAAGAGCTGTCCCAGCTCCAGGCGATGGTCGACGGACTGTGGTACCTCTATGATCGACGAGGATGGTACCAGGCCATCATAGAGCTGACCTCGGATCTACTCAACTTCGTATCCGAGGCGCCAGCCACTGCCGAACAGACTCGCTCAGAGCCTGTACCCGGTGAAGACTCACTGGCCGAAATCCACCGTCGTCGGGGTTCGGCCTACACGATGTTGGGTGCGTTTGAGCGGGCGCGCACGGATCTCGAGGCCGCCTACACCATGGCCAAAGATTCCGGCAACCGGTCGGTGGAATGGCAGACGCTACTTGACCTCGGACTGGCCTGGGCCTCACGTGATTACGACCGCACCGGTGAATACTACCGCGCAGCCCTGGACCTGGCGCGCGCAATCGGAGATCAGACTTTGCTTGCGCGCAGCCTCAACCGCATCGGCAACTGGCATGTGAACCGCGAGGAAATTGACGACTCGTTGCGCGCCCACCGGGAAGCGCAGGTCCTGTTCGCGCAATTGGACGACCAGCGCGGCTTGGCCCAAACACATGATTTCCTTGGCATTACGAACTTGATTGGTGCGGATTTAGTCCAAGCTGCGGACCATCTGCAGACCGCAATTGGACTCTTCGAAAGCTTGGACATGCGTGACAGGCTGGCTTCTGCGCTATCCAACTTGGCGTTGTGTGACAGCGCAGTCTACAACGGGCTTGCCGTACCGGCGCCAGTGAGCGCTGCAGAGAGCTTGGCGCACAGCGAGCGCGCTGTGGCGATCAGCCGGGAGATCGCATGGCCGGCCGGCGAGGCGTATGCTTTGGCCGCGAGGTCAAATGCATTGGCCAACGGGGGACAATTCGGCTATGCCCTGGAAACTGCGCAGCGCGCCCTGAAGATTGCGCAAGATGTTGGGCATCGACAGTGGACGTGCGTCGTCCATCGCGATCTCACCGGGCTCTACATGGATTTGCGAGTGCTGCCCAAAGCCCAGCACCATGCGGAGCAGGCGATCACGCTGGCGCTCGAAATCAAATCTCGCATCCATACGTCAGTGGTCAGCGGGATCCTTGGGGTACTCTTGGCGCAGCAAGGCAAGATCGACGAAGCGGATGCTATCGTCGGTTCGTACAGGGCGTCCGAGCTGCCGATGCGAACTTTGGGTCAGCGATGGATCTGGCTAGCCCAAGCTGAGTTAGCCCTGGCCCAAAATAACCCAGAGGCGGCGATACAGATTGTCGATCAGCTCCTCGAAACACAAATAAACCTCGATGGTAGTACAGCGGGGGCAATCCCGCGCGTCGCGCTCGTACGCGCTTCTGCGTTGGCGGCACTGCAGCGCTGGGCGGAAGCAGAGACGCTTCTGGTCTCCGCCCGCGAGACCGCACAGTTGCGCAGCGTCCCGCGCCTGCTCTGGCAGGTTGAACTAGCGCTAGCCCGTCTCTATCAGGCCCAGGGAAAAACTGATGCAGCGGAGCGTTCATGGAAGTCAGCGTCGAACGTAATCGGAGAGATCGCCGGTAGCCTGACCGATACCGAGGTGCGTGATGAGTTCCTGCGCAGCACGGCGGCATGAACGCGTGCGCCGTCCTACTGCAC
>JBJYXA010000485.1:0-2859 GCA_046259705.1 Caldilineaceae bacterium | reverse complement strand
AACAAGGGGCACGTCATACAATGTCCGCCGCCGCGCCCTTTCCCCAGCTCAAATCCCTGAATTGGAATCACGCGGATGCCGGCTTTGTGCATGTTGTGAATTGTATCTGTGTTCCGCTCATAGCCGATGACAACGCCTGGCTCCAGCGCAAGCGTATTGTTGGCGTCGTCCCATTGCTCGCGCGCTGATTGGTAATCGTCGCCGCCGGTAGCGACGACTCGCAGCTCTTTGACACGCAAGGCATCCGCCACTGAGCCCAAAAAACTCTCCTCTTCGCGTACGTCAAATGTACCTTCTTTGTCGCCAGGCCGGATACTGTACGCATGGATCTGCTGCGCCACTTTCGGGTAGATCGTCACTACGTCGCGATCGAGCATGGTGAAGACGGTATCCAAATGCATATGCGCCCGATCTTGCGTCATCACACATGCGATCACGCGTTCGGCCGCGCCTTTCGCGAACAGAGCGCGTGCGATCTGTTCCACCATGCGCCCCTGCGTGCGTTCGCTCATACCGACGAGCACTGATTTGTTGCCAATGGGCATGACGTCGCCGCCTTCCAGTGACGCCATCCCAAAATCCTCAACCGTGAAGCTATCTAGGATGTTATGGTTCTCTGTATCGGACGTGCTCCCGGCGCGAGGGTACCAATACTCGAAGTTCGCATTCCGAAACATGGGGTGATTGCGATAGACCGCAGCCACGTTGACCGTCTCAAGGCGACGCACCCTGGAATGCATGGGGTTCAGTGACACACCGTTGTAGATCCAGGCCGAGGAGTCACGCGTATACAGCGTATTAGGAAGTGGGGGGAGCACAAAAGGGTGTTCCACGTGCTCGATGGAGGCGGCCAGCACGGACCGCGTCGCCAACATGCCCATATCCAGCTCAAGTTCGCCCAGGGTCAATCCGCCGATTAGGTGCTGTGCCAGCCGCTCCGGCGTCATCTCCAACAGAAAATCTCGAACTTCATCGACTAGCGAAATCCCTACGGTCAACTCGGTAATCGTTCGCCCCACAAGCCAGCGCCGGGTCTCGTCGCTCAGTGACAACGTCTCGGCCAATAGCTGTTCCACATAGTAGACTTCAACGCCCCAATCGCGCATGACTTCCGTGAAGGCGTCATGCTCCCGCTGTGCGTGTTCCACCCACAGCACATCGTCGAACAGGAAATCGTCGTGATTACTGGGCGTCAGCCTCCGTAAGGCAAGGTCTGGCCTATGTACCATCACCTTGCGTAGCTGGCCGACTTCGGAATAGACGCCAAAATCATTGCTCATGGGCGAAACCATCGTGTTCAGACTACCTCAATTCGCAATATACTGGCGCTCAATGTGGCGGATGAAGTACCGGTTGGCATTGTTATCTCTCTCGCTTATACTACGTGGACAGCATGGGTGACAATACAGTCATCGTCCTACTGGCATCCCACCGCTCTGCCAAACGGACGGCGTCGCCGATGCGCAAGACCGCGCATGGCCGGTCACGGTTCATGAACAATCACTGCGCCTCCTGCGCCACCCGGGAATCAATGCAGCCTCTATGAATTTCATAGGGTAGCATGGATTGGGGGTGGGCATATGAGTATTGTTGACAACGACTTATTGCGTGTACTGCGCGGCGAGCACACAGAGCGTGTACCGTACTGGGAAGTATGGTTTCCCCGTAGCGGCGATCTCTGTCGTCAAATCCTGGGCCACCCGGCCGAGACGGTCCATGATGAAGTAGCCCTCGCCCGCCGTCTGGGCTGGCAACATATTCGTATCGACGGTTTCGATGCTGGATTGCCACGTACCTTCCGTAAGGTGGATGGTAGCCAAGAACGGTACTCTCCTGAAGTTGCGCTACACAGCCTTTCGCAACTGGACGAAGTCCCTCCTCTGGATCTTGCCGGCATATCACAGGACGTAGTCGAACGGGTTAGCGCCGCCCACGAGAATGGGCTATCCGCGGTTGCATACCTCCCCTGGTGCTACCATGCAGTGTCAACGTCTATGGGTATGCTGAACTTCGCCATCAAGACCGTCGACGACGTCGGTTTCCTACATGAAGCGCTGGACTTTGTTGAACAGCGCAACCGGGACGCCATCCTTGAGGTGCTGATACCAGCCGGCGTCGATGCGGTGCTCTTCGACGGTGATTGTGCCTATCGCAGCGGTCTCACCGTGTCACCGCATATGTTCCGGGAGCTAACCCAGCAACGGACTTTCGATACAGTTGCACCGCTTCTTCGAGCCGGGATCCCTTATCTGTTACATTCCGATGGCAAGCTTGACGATGTGATCCCAATGCTGATCGAACTTGATTTCTCTGCCGTGCATGGTGTGGAGGCGGTGGCCAACGATTTGGCCGATATTAAACGACGCTTCGGCCAGGATATCACGTTGATCGGCAACATGGACATTAACTTTCTTGGCTACGCCTCTGTAGAAGAAATTCGTCATGCGACTCGCGAGATGTTGGCGACCGGCGCGCCAGGCGGTCGCTACGTGGCCGCCTGTACGAGCGGTCCGGAAGGCTTCATTCCACTTGACAATTTCCTGGCCTATGTCGAGGAGGTCCACGCCTTCGTGCCCGAATTGGCAACTACTTGACGCCGATTCAACTGCAACACACGCGACAACTGAGGTGATTTCTGATGAAACGTATTTCGTTCACCAGGTACTTCAATTCGGCCGACTGAATATGTATAGATACGCAATAAGTTCTCGACACACCCCCATAGCGAACGTTTTCCTGCCATGAGGCACCAAAGTCAGTTCATTCAATCTCCGCGTTCAGCGTTCTCCTGAATCCATCTCTCCGCCGAGGCGTAAGCCTCTTGTAGCGCAGCTCCATATATCGGCTGAGCCGGAAAAA
>JBJYXA010000484.1:0-4084 GCA_046259705.1 Caldilineaceae bacterium | reverse complement strand
CCGTGTTCGAACTCGTTTTTCTGGGTACGTCTGCGTCCGCGCCTTCCGTGCGGCGTGGGCTGTCATCAGCATTAGTGATGTCCGGTGAGCACCGCTTCATGATCGACTGCGGGGAGGGTACACAGCGGCAGCTGTTGCGCAGCGGTCTTGGCTTCCGCCGGCTTGATCGTATCCTGCTGACGCATGGCCACTTGGACCATATACTGGGGCTGGGTGGACTTGCAAGCACGTTGGGACGATGGGAAGCGCTCGAAGAACTGAACATCTACGGCGGCGCCTCCGCCATTGCACGGGTACGTGGGCTGATGACAGTGGTGTTCGGACCGGCGAATGTTGATCGCGTGGGTGTATCGCTAAATGTTGTAGAGGAAGGCGTCGTCTTCTCGGCCAAGTCCTTCACGGTCTCGGCGTTTCCGGTGCAGCATCGCGGCGACGGGTGCTTTGGCTTTCTATTCGAAGAGAGGACGCGCCGCCCGTTCCTAGCGGAGAGGGCGGAGCAACTGGCGATCCCGCATGGTCCGGTCCGGCGCACGCTCTCCCAAGGCGAAGTGGCAGTGCTGCCGGATGGACGCAAAATAGATCCGGAGGAAGTATTGGGTCCACCACAACGGGGCGCCAAGCTTTGTTTCGTAGGCGATGTCAGCCACACAGGGCCGCTGCACAAAGTCGCGGAAGGCGCCGATCTACTGGCCATCGAAGGTACCTATCTCGAGACAGATCGTGACCTAGCGAAGAGCCATGGCCATATCACAGCGAACCTGGCCGCCCGGCTGGCGCGCAACGCCGACGTGAAACAATTGGTCATCCACCACGTCAGCCGTCGCTATCCCACACACGAAATCCTTGCAGAGGCACGTGCTGTCTTTCCGGACGCGGTTGTGGCGGACGACCTGGATATGGTGCGCGTGATGAAAGACAAACCTGCCCAATTTTCCAGCTTGCGTAACAGCTAAGTCGTCCAGAACTCGAGTTCCAGAAACGGAAATAATACGCTGGCCGGCTTGTCTTCCTCCGAGCAGCAATGGATCTCTGCGTCGGATGTACAAAATGCTTCGCTAGCACTCAGCATAACCTTTGTGGAGCATGCCACAGGAAATGGTATCTGATAGGGTAAGAAAGAGGGCCGTGGACACATTGCGTGCAACCACAGCCCTGTCATCTTGTATGCGGTAAGCTTCCCAGTCCTTCGCTGGATCCGATAACCTAACACCGCAAGACTACTCGCTGCGAAGGCGACCGCCTGTTTCTTTCTCTACACGCGTGGCGATGCGTCTTCGGATTGCCGCGACTTCTTTCTCGGCCACACTGCGATCTGGGCTTTGGTATGTCAGGCGGTAGGCTAGCGACTTGTGTCCTGCTGGCAGCGGCTCACCCTCATAGACGTCGAAAAGCTCGACGTGCTCCAGGATCTCACCGCCTGTCTGCCATAGCAGGTCTTCCACGACGCGGCTGGCGATTGCCGCATCTACCTCGAACGCCATATCCTCGACGACGGGCGGATAGATGCTAATGGGTCGCATGGGTTCGAGCTGCCAGTGGGGCCGGACCAGCGGTGCAATGCGCAATTCCGCTGCGCACATCCGCACGGCCGGCAAGCCATATGCGCGCCGGACCTGCGGATGTATTTCGCCCATCAGTCCGAGGCTGTTGCCGTTCACCAGAACCTCTGCGCAGCGCGGGCCAAATGGCGCGGTGTTCGCGGCGTTCCGATACTCGATCTGACCAGCCTGGAAGCCCAGTCCGTCGAAGAGCGCCTCCGTTACACCTTTCAGGTCAAAAAAGTCCATCTCTTCGTTGTCGCCGTTTGCGCTATGGAAGCCGCCTCCATGCCGGGGACCGCACATGACAATGCTGAGTCGATCTTCCTCGCCGGGCAATACACCATCCCCTTTTTCCGGCAAATAGACACGCCCGACTTCGAAGGTCAATAGCCGATCGGTATAGCGCATGTTTCGGGCCGCGTTCTCCAGCCCGCTTACGAGCATGGAACGCCTCATGACGGAGCGCTCCGGCGCGTTCGGATTGGCTAGCGTCACATATTCGACAGTTTCCTTAGTGGGCGCAGGATACAGCTTTTCGTGCTCCTCAGGCGTAGTCAGCGTGCGGTTGATGATTTCCTGCAAGCCGGCGCGCACAAGCAGTTCTCGAATCGCATCTTTCGTTTCCCACGAATCGTTGCGATGCTGCGGCGGCAGGGGCTCAGCCAGCAGAGTCAGGCCGACCTTCTCGTAGCCAACCATGCGCGCCACCTCTTCGATGAGGTCGGCAGGGATTCGGATATCCAGCCGATGCCACGGAGGCCGGCACTCCAAGAGCGGTTCGCCCTCTTCACGGTACAGTCCAAAGGTCGCCTCTGGCCCGGCGTCGGAACCAGGTCGGTCGGTCTGTCGCACCGTGAAGTCCAAGCGCCGCAATGCGTCCTCAATGTCGGCCATCGTCACATCCATACCAAGGATGCGACGCATGTCGCTCACGGTCGCGTAGACGATAGGCAGCTCTTGTTCGACAGGATACGCGTCAAGCATGCCCGGTACAACGCGTCCACCGGCATATTGGCGCATAAGCTCTGCGGCTCGCCGTGCGGCGAGTGGGTTCAACGTGGCCGGAACGCCGCGCGCAAAACGATAGCTCGCTTCACTACTAATGCGAAGCTTCTGCGCCGTGCGGCGGTTGTTGATACCTTCGAAAGTCGCGGCTTCCAAGAGGACATTGCGCGTCGAATCGCTTACCTCACTCTCGAGACCGCCCATGACGCCAGCAATCGCGATGGGGCCTGCAGTATCCGTAATCATGAGCATGTCGTCATCCAGCGTGTGATCCGCTCCGTCCAGCGTCGTGAACGCTTCATCCTGAGCCGCTCTACGGACGATGATCGTCGGTGTCTCGTCACCGGCCCGCTTCGCCCGTTCGACCAGTATGTCGTAGTCGAACGCATGTAGTGGCTGACCCATTTCCAACATCACATAGTTTGTTATGTCAACTATATTGCTGATGGGCCGCATGCCGGCTTTGCGCAGGCGATCCTGCATCCAGGGTGGCGATTCGCCCACTTCCACGCCCTCTATCAATAGGCCAGTATATCTGTTGCACAGTTCAGGCTCGTCAACGCGAAGTCCTGCATAGTGCGTAACGGAATCCTCACCTATCTGTTGGCAATCATCCGGCAACAGACGAAGCTCTGCGCCGGTCAGCGCCGCGATCTCGCGGGCTATCCCCGTGATACATAGGTCGCGCGCCATATCGGGAGTCAAGTCGATTTCGACCACTACGTCGCCGAGATATTCCTTTAGCGGAGTGCCCACGGGGGCGTTCTCAGGCAGGAGCATAATGCCTTCGTGTTCTTCGCTAAGGCCAAGCTCGCGTTCCGAACAGACCATGCCGGCGGATTCGATGCCCCGGATCTTGGCGGGTTTCAGTCGTTTCTTGGGGCGAGGTCGTGCATCGCTGTAAGCATCCACTAGTTCCGCGCCTTCACGGGCAAACGCTACCTTCAGCAACGGCAGATCGCCCGCATCCACGCTCTGTCCTCGATATTGGAACAAATTTGGCGCACCAGTCACAACGCGCTGAGGTTCGGCCGCACCGTGTTCTACGTCCACGAGCACGAGCCGATCGGCGTTTGGATGTGGAAGTACAGCGATCACCTGGCCGACGACGATCGTGTCGCTATCCCACCAATCGCCGATGGCCCTAATCGCGGTTACTTCCAGTCCCGCCAATGTCATTCGTTCAGTCAGCACGTCGACTGGCAGGTTGATGTCGACGTATTCCCTCAGCCAAGAAAGTGGCGCCAGCATTCGAACTTCTCCCTAGTTGACCATATAGTCGGCGACGACGTCATGCACCAGTGAACGCCATTGGCCCCAACCTCTGCGGTCTCCGTTGAGATCGCGCAGGTCCTTTGCGATCTGTGCCAAACGGAATGGCGGCACCGCAAAGAAGGCGGAAATGGGTTCACCTTCCTGAAAAATCGGTGTGCCTCCCGCACTATGCAAATGAAACACGTAGCTCGCAAAAGTCACCGTAGAATCGTCGCGATAGAATTGATATTCTATCAAAGCCAAGAACCGTTTCACACTGACTT
>JBJYXA010000483.1:3655-12752 GCA_046259705.1 Caldilineaceae bacterium | reverse complement strand
GAAAGGGGCATGTCCACATGATCGCAGGCTTCGTCAATCGCGTTGCAAGGGTAAATCTGACCACGGGCGCCATTACTTATGAAGAACTGAACGAGGCGGACGTGCGCAAATATATCGGCGCACGCGGTCTCGGTGTGAAGTATGTCTTGGACAACGGTCCCGATGTGGATCCACTTTCTCCGGATAACCTGCTTTGTATCATGACCGGCCCACTCAGTGGAACCGAGGTCAAGATGAGCGGCCGGCTTGCAGTGGTCACCAAGTCACCACTGACAGGGACCGTGACGGACAGCCATATGGGTGGTTGGACCGGGGCCAAGCTCAAGTGGTCCGGGTTGGACGGCCTACTGATTACCGGCAAAGCCGAATCGCCCGTTTACCTCTACGTTGCGGACGGGCAGGTCCACATCGAGGATGCCAGTGTCATCTGGGGGATGGAGACTGGACAGACCGTTGAGTACTTGCGGCGGGAACACCATGATGCCTGCGCGGCGATGGCCATTGGTCCCGCAGGTGAAAACCTGGTCAAGTTCGCCAATTGGATGAACGAGGATGAACGCGCAGCCGGTCGTGGTGGTACAGGCGCTGTGGGTGGATCCAAGAACCTGAAGGCCATTGTCATCAGCGGTGACCGTGCCAATCAGCCCAAACCGGCGGACCGGCCTGCCTTCCGCGAGGCGGACAAGAAGGCCTTGGCCGCTATCATGAACGAGGATGTGGTTACTGCGCCTCGCAAAGGCGGCCTCAGCGTGTACGGTACGAACGTGCTCATGAATATGACCAACGCAGTCGGCGCTCTACCGGCTAAGAACTCGCAGAGTTCTTCATTTGAGCTGGCCGAAAACCTCTCAGGCGAATTCGTGCGTGAGAATATCCTCATCAATGACCCCACATGCCACGCATGCCCTGTGGCCTGCAAGAAAGCGTTTGAGGTACACGACGGTCCATACAAGGTGAAGGGCGAGAGCTACGAGTACGAGTCCGCATGGGCACTGGGTACTAACTGCATGACCGGCGATACCGATGCAGTCGGGTATATGATCATCCTGTGCAACCGTCTGGGTATGGACACCATCGAAATGGGCAACGTGCTTTCCATGCTGATGGAAGCTACGGACAAGGGACTCACCAACGGAGACGGGCTGGCCTGGGCCGACGCCGACGGACAAATCGCGATGATCGATCGTATTGGCCATCGTGCGGACGAATTGGCGAGCACACTGGCCGAAGGCGCAGCAGCGGCCGCGAAGGCACTGGGCGACCCGGACATAGCCATGTCTGTCAAGGGTCAGGCGATTCCCGCCTATGACCCCCGCGGGATCAAGGGTATGGGCCTGGGTTACGCTACCAGCAATCGCGGCGCTTGCCATCTGCGCGCGTACACGCCGGCCGCCGAGATTATCGGCAACGTCCTTGGGCCCGCAGAGCTTACGGACCGCCTGGCATGGGAAGGTAAGGGTCAATTAACGGCCATCTTCCAGAACGTTCACACGATGACGGACTGTCTGGATGTCTGCAAGTTCTCGACATTTGCCGAGAGCTTGGACGATTTCGCAGCGCAGTTCACGGCAATGACAGGCTGGGCAGTGACCGCCGATGACCTGCTGAAGGTTGGCGAGCGCGTCTACAACCTGGAACGCTACTACAACAACCTGGCCGGCTGGGGCGAAGGCAGTGACTATCTGCCCAAACGCTTCCAGGAGCTGCCGGCGGACGGACAAGGCTCAGAAGGACAGCTGTCCGATATCGATAAGATGCTGGCAGAGTACTACGAGGTTCGTGGCTGGGTGAATGGCGTAGTGCCTGAATCGAAGCTGCGAGAACTCGATATCGACTTGGTCCAGCAAGCGGGCTAAGTGTGATGAAGCTGCGCGAGGTGTAGACATGTCGCTTAACAGAGGAACTGTTGTCACGACATAGATTCTAGCGCGACGATCAGACGATGCTGGCCGAACGGGGCGAGATAATAGCGCTATCTCGCCCCGTTTTCTATTGACCGCTGTATTTTGATCGCGTGGTATGTCGACGGGGAACGCCGGAAGCATGAATTTCCGGCCGCAGGCTTCGTGCGAATCCTACTCTTTCACGAACGCGCGCTGCGCGCCGGTGCGCGGAAAGATGTCCAATATTTGATCCGGCTGAACGTTCGTATTCAGACCATCGTAGAAGCGAATGTTCCGCCCATTGAGAAAAACGACAACGGTCGGTAGCAGCTCCTCTCCTTCCGTTATTCTCCCGTCAAGCATAGGTAGCTGCGCTACTGTCTCCGCCAGTGCGTCGCGTACGGTGCCGCCTTCCCACGGTTCCAACACCACTGAACGCCGTCCGCTCAGCCCGCGCAAGGTGCTGTTCAGCCGCACCTCCACAAGTCAGCCGCCGCCTACCGGCGGAAAGATAGTGATGTTGTCATTTTCGCCAATGACCGTGTTCAGACCGTCGAGATAGCGTACGCTTCGACCGTTGACAAAGATTTGGATGCGCCTGAGCAAACCGCCATTGCTGTCGAGCATTTCCGCTCTCAATTCAGGCCAGCGTGTCACCATTTCATCTACAAGCACTCCGACCGTTTGCCCGGCCAAGACTTCTGTAGGTACCTCGGCAGAGCCCACGATTGGTCGCAGCGTGGCAAAGACCTTCACTCTCACGGAAATTTACCTCCATAGGCTACACAAGTGCTGGGCCGTGATTCTACCATACAGGAACCAGTAGGAATAACGTTATTGTAGTAGCTAGCGTGCTTCCGCGATCCTGGTTGACAATGGTTCTCGCATACCTATAATTGCCTGGATTGCTGGTGGCGACATCCGCAGCGCCCGTCATTCCGTCGTCGATCAATATCTTTGCATCGCTTATCCCCAAGCACTGCTGCTGTACTGTTTCATCCAGCTATCGTGCGGGCTCGCCGAAGAGCAGAGACGTGAGCCGATGTCACCGTGACAGTGTCTGTAAGGGAGGATGAAATGATTCAGGTACGGCTTGTTTTCCACTGCAAATGGGGTAAGGCCGGAGACGTTGCAAATCTCATGAGTGAAGGTATCAGCGCCATGGCGGAGAGCATGGGGGCGCACAGGGTAAGTGTCCTAACGGATCTCAGTGGACCGTTCCATCGTGTAGTGCAAGAAATAGAGGTCGAGAACCTGGCCGAATGGGAAGCCAGCCGGGCAAAGGCATTCCAGCATCCAGAGTTCCTCAGAAGCCAAGAGAAGATGGCAGAAATGATCGTGTCCGGCTCTGCGGAATTCTATACGATCGAGTATTGAGGTGGCGTCTTCTCCTTGATTAGCGATGCATGGTCGAACACGGGGTAAGATCGTATCGGTCGAGTACGTACCCGATATTTGTTACGTTTACACAAAATCCGGGCGGCCCAAATGCAGTCTAGCCCGCGTTGGGCCGCCCGGCTGCGTACTTATGGGGAAACCTACGGTAATCCCAGT
Source organism: Caldilineaceae bacterium (assembly GCA_046259705.1). Classification (GTDB taxonomy): domain Bacteria; phylum Chloroflexota; class Anaerolineae; order Caldilineales; family Caldilineaceae; genus JASGTU01. The sequence continues at coordinate 9,315 of JBJYXA010000483.1, read as the reverse complement.
TCGATGCAGCTATTCGTCGATACCCAGCATGACCTCGGTGGCCTTAATCACGGCATACACTGACGAGCCTACCTCGATGCCGAGGTTCTCCACGGAGGTCAGCGTGATCACGGAGACAATCTCCTGTCCGCCTTCCAACTCGACCGTCACTTCGGCAGTGACGATGCCTTTCTTTACGTTGGTTACGGTTCCTAGCAACTGATTGCGTGCACTGATTGGCATGGTGCCACTTACCTCTCTTTGGTTGGTTCGCGGTGCGACGACAAGCCACACAACTGTTCGATGTGCAGGCCTACCCTGTACTACGGGCGAGCCAGATCACATCCGGGGTCCATGACCTGCACACCGCACCGCATTATACAGCAGACGCTCAGATCACCGATTGCGCCATGCTTCGGAATCCGGTGTAAAGAGTGGCTGGCCGAATTCCTCTACACCGAACTGGCTGATGACTTCCTGGGTCGGCAACGAAACGAGCCAGTCGATAAACTCCATCGCATAGTCGGCGTGGATCTGCGGGCTCTTGTCCGGGTTCACGGCAATCACGCCATAAGGGTTGAAGAGGATAGGATCGCCTTCGGTCATAATGACCAAGTCGGTGCCCTCCAACGTACGCGCAAGATAGGTCGCGCGGTCGCTGAGCGTGTATGCCTGCTCCTCATCGGCTAATGTCAGAACGGCGCCCATCCCTTGTCCGGCGGAGATATACCAATCGCCTTCAGGTTCGATGCCGGCCGCTGCCCAGATAGCCTTTTCCTTCGTGTGCGTGCCGGACTCATCGCCGCGCGAGACAAAGGGGGACTGCGATTCAGCGATAGCGGTGAAAGCTGCCGCTGCGTCGCTCGTACCGGCGATGCCGGCAGGGTCATCCGGCGGGCCAACGATGACGAAATCGTTATACATGACGTCCTCGCGACGCACGCCGTCGCCTGCTTCCATGAAGGCGTCTTCCTGTGCGCGAGCGTGCACGAGAAGAACGTCTGCGTTGCCATCTTTGCCAAGCTGCAAGGCCTGGCCGGTGCCCACGGCTACGACGTCGACATCCACACCGCTCTGCTCCTCGAAGATAGGGAGAATCACGTCCAGCAAACCGGAATCGCGGGTGCTGGTTGTGGTGGCCAGGATTAGGCGGTCGCCCGTTGCCGGTGCGGCCACTTGTGCTGTCTCCGGTGAGACAGGTTGCACGGGCTGGCAGGCTGCCGTGATGGCGAACGCGAGAGCCAGAAGCAGAGCAAGATACTTTCTCATATTAGTCTGTCCTTTTGATGAGCGTGCTGTTGAACATACATCGAATCCGACAGGTGCAATGGATCATCTTCAGTTGCTGCGTTTTCGAACTGCCTCAATAGACCATGTCGCCGCGTACGAATGCTCCCGTACGTGGGTCGTTGGGTGATTGGAAGAAGCTTTCTATGCCAGCGATCTCCACGATTTTGCCATCGAGCAGGAAGGCGGCTCGTCGCGCAATGCGCTTAGCTTGGAACACGTTGTGCGTGACCAGAATGATCGTCGTGCCGTGCTCACGATTGAGGCGCGTTACGATCTGTTCGATCAAACCCACATTGTACGGATCCAGGTTGGCGGTGGGCTCGTCGAGCAACAGGGCATCCGGCCGAAAAATCATCGCTCGCGCCAAGGCCACTCGCTGCGCCTCTCCGCCGGACAGGGTGCGCGCGTCCTGTTTGGCGAGATTACTAAGCCCCACTTCCTCGAGCGCCGCCTGTACTAGTTGCGAGGTATCACGAATACCGCGCAACCGCAGACCGTAGGAAACATTCGCTTCGACATTGCGGCGCAACAAAATCGGCTGCTGAAATACAGTGGTGACGCGACGTCGAACATCCAGGGGCGCCTCCTGCGTGCCGTTGTATACGCCTCCCCGGAAACGGATCGTGCCGTCTGTGGGTTGTTCAAGGAAGTTCAGGAGACGAAGCAATGTGCTTTTGCCGACACCGCTGGGTCCGACAATGGCCAAGATTTCGCCGCGGCAGATGTCCAGCTCGTCGATACTGAGCACTTTGCGATCACCATACTGTTTGACGATGCTGCGCAACGCGTACAGCGTGTCCGTTGCGGGGGTGCCGACTTTGTCGGCTGAACCGGTATCACGGTTCGCTACGGACCCTGCGATGTGCGTTGTCTCTTGACTGCTCATCTTCATATGGTCATTGAAACATGCGGACTTAGGGATTTTGCGGCTCGTGTGCCTAATCGTAGGTGTGCCCCTGTAGGCGAACGACCACGAAGTTGGTCAAGAACGCTATGCTTAACAGGATGATGCCTAGAGCAATGGCCAGATCGAAGTTACCCTTACTCGTCTCCAATACAATTGCCGTCGTCAACACACGCGTGCGGCCAGCAATGTTGCCGCCAACGATCATCACCGCGCCGACTTCGGAGATGATGCCCCCGAATCCTGCCACCACGGCCGCAATCACGCCGATACGAGCTTCCTCTAGCACCGCCCACGTGATCTGCCATCGTGAGGCTCCCAGCGCTCGCACTTGCCGGCGAAGGGCAGGGTCTACGCTCGCTACGGCCGCCATGGTGAACCCTGCGACCAAGGGAAAGGCGATGATGATCTGAGCCATCACCATGGCGCCAGGCGTGAACAAGTCAGGGACAAATGGCCAGTGTCGACTGCCGAGTGGGCCGCTCCGCGAAAGCAGCAGATAGACGAAGAGGCCGATCACAACCGGCGGGAACGCCATCCCCGTGTAAATGCCCGCCACGGTCATCCGCCGTCCGCGAAACCGGTTGAGTCCCAGAAACACGCCGGCGGGAATGCCCAACGCTGCGCTTATGACCAGCGCGACACCCGACACACGGAGCGACAATCCGACGATTTCGCCGAGAACGGGGTCGCCGCTGAATATCAGGCGAAGCGCCTGTAGAAAACCTTGCGTTAACTCGTTGATATGTCCCTCACGCTACCGATTCTGCATCGATGAGCGGCAAAGCGATGCGGCAGCATGTGCGCCGTCTGAAAGCTAACGTGTTCCAATGCCTATAACTCTGCCAACACGCGACCCATTCCAGATGTCTCGTAGCCACCCAATGCCGCGACTCGTCCCAGGAATTCCGGCGGTGGGTTGCGCAGCAACCCCAGAAGCGGGGCCAGCAGCTCACCTTCATAGTGTTCTACCGGAATCACCAAGTCATAGCGCTCCGAGAAAAGCGGCACGAAGGCTAGATCATGGGTCTGGGCTGCTGCCTGTATGCCAAGCCCGGCGTCTGCCTCACCACTGACAATGGCAGCAGACACCGCTGCGTGTGACGATTCCTCGCGTTGATAACCGTCTATCAGGGACGCGTCGATGCCCAGCTCGGACAGGGTTTGGTCTAGCAGCAGACGCGTGCCCGCTCCTTGCTGCCGATTGACGAAGCGTACGTCGGGGCGGGCTAGGTCGCTTAACGTCGCAATTCCTTTCGGATTCCCGTGCTGCAAGATCAAGCCTTGTTGCCGGCTGACGAATCCAATCAGCATGACGCGTACGCCGTGTGGTGTCAGCAACCGCCGAATATGGGGTATGTTGTAGTCACCGGTTTCTTCGTCAAGCAAATGGGAACCGGCTATGTGCGCCTCATTGCGCTGCAGTGCCAGCAATCCGCCCAGGCTACCCACATGCGCCGAGACAAGCGTCAGGTCCGCATACTTGCTGTGCAGATAGTCGCCCAGCAGGTCGAGCGTCATATCGTGGCTGCCGACTGCGATGATTGCGCCCGGAGACGACTGCAATGGCCTAGCTGTTACCGCCGATACCGGACGGATATTCCGGGGCTCCGCATGCACGTCGACGGTCAATGAAGAGACGGTGCGCCCATTCACGCGCAGTCCTGGTATGGGCGAATAGTGGTCCGGCCGCGCACTGACCAGCGTCGCGTCCAAACACAAAGCCTGTGCGGCCAGCATCTGTGCCAATCCCGTATCGCCGCCGGGTTGCACACCCCAGAATTTGAGTACGTCTCCCAGCCGTCTGGCCGCATCGGCGTCAAATTCAACCACCTGTAACGGCAACAGGAACTGCTCCAGCGCCATGCGATTTTGTGCGGGGTTCCGGCTGGCTTCTGCCAGGGCCTGCAGCGCTGCCACCGTCAACGCAGAGACGGCCACCTCTCCCGGCCCGTACTGCGCAAAAACAGGCAACAGATGGCGCGGCCGCGTTCTGATTAGATACAGACAGAAGGCGGTATCGAGGAGGACTTTCACGCTACTCGTCATCGGGGCAGTGGTGGCTCGCCCACTGGACCAAATGCTACTCATAAGCAGTTTCGGAATTGGCGCCGGGCACGCGGCTCACATCACCAGCACTTGCGTCGCCTACCCCTGAGGTCAAGGCGGCTGTTCCGGCGGCGTAGTCATCGCTGAACTGACCTAGGCTTTCGAAGAGGGCGTCCCACGGTTCGGCATAGGGAAGTAGTACCACCGCACTGCCCACGCGCTGTATGTAGACTTCGCTGCCCTCGAAGCGGAACTCCTTGGGCAAACGCACGGCTTGGCTTTGTCCGTTTTGAAACAGCTTGGCGGTCTTCATTCCGGCTATACGTCCAGTGTTTCGCGTTCTGCACGCAACAGATAGGAAAGTAACGCGCGTAGACTCGATCGCCTACCGGACGTATATATTATCAGTATATATTATACTGGGCAAGAAAATTGCCGGAAAAACCACCTTGTTACCCGTGCATGATCGGGACTCCGACAGGAAGCGAATGCCTCAGGGCGGAACCCCCAATCGGAGCAATTGGTGTTTGACAGGGAGGCGGCGCGTTCCTACACTGGAGATAGGTTTATGGTTTGGTGCCGGGAGACGGTATGACTAGGCTCTTTGAGGACACGACGCCGGAAGCGGAAGCGGTGTTGGTCGGCTTGCTCCGTGAGATGCCACCGCCGCGCAAGATTGAAATGGTATGCGAACTCAATGGCATGGTGCGGCGACTGGCCATGGCCGGGCTGCGTGAGCGCCACCCCGGTGCCGACGAAGCGGAGATTCGTCGCCGGCTGGCGGATCTGCTGCTGGGCAAGGAACTGGCAGCCGAGGTCTACGGTCCATTGCCGGCGAATTGGGACCCCACCTACGCGGGGTCCGAACCTCTTAGCCATGACTGAACGAGCAGCGGAGATCACCCTGCGCGTGGTGTCCGTGCTAGAAGAACTCGCCATTGACTACGCAATTGGCGGATCATTGGCCAGTTCCCTCTATGGCTCATACAGGGCTACGCAGGATAGTGACCTCGTGGCCGATATCCAAGTGAGCGACATCGCCAGCTTAGTGGAACGCCTGAAGTCGGAATTCTATGTCTCCGCTGTCGCAGCTCTAGAAGCAGTAACGCGCAGGTCCAGCTTTAACCTGATACACTTGGAAACGTCGTACAAGATCGACATCTTTGTGCCAAAGCAGCGCGACTTTGATCGCCTGCAACTACGTCGTGCCACACCCAGTGCGCTTGGTCTGGCATCGCCGCGCGAAGCCTTGTTTTGCAGTGCCGAGGACACGATATTGGCGAAGCTGGAGTGGTATCGACTCGGCGGCGAGGTGTCGGACCGCCAGTGGAGTGATGTGCGGAATATGCTTCGTGTACAGGGCGACGGTCTGGATCGCGCCTACATGCGGGAGATGGCCGTTCAGCTCGGTGTGCTGGATCTTCTGGATCGCGCAGAA
>JBJYXA010000483.1:0-3555 GCA_046259705.1 Caldilineaceae bacterium | reverse complement strand
AGCCCCGCATCGGCAACCACGTGGGGAATCTCGCCCGAATCGCTGCCGATCACGGGTACGCCGCATGACATGGCTTCTATGAGGACGCGGCCGAACTGTTCTTTCCAGGTTGGCGTCGTACGGCTGGGCAGCACAAACACATCCAGACCTTGATAGAATGGAGGCATCTCCGTACTGGACAGACTGCCTGCGAATTCTAGCCGGTCCGCGATCCCCAGTTCACGAGCGAGCTTTTGGAGCGTCTGCTGCGCGCTCCCGCTACCTGCCAAGCGCAGACGCCATTCGCCGGCGAGCCCTGCACAGCCACGCAGAAGCACGTCCACACCTTTTTCTGGCAATAGTCCGCCTGCATACCCGATTCGGAAGGGGTGCTTTGCTGGGGATTCGGGTTGTGTTGCGGGCGAAAACAGGGCCGGATCTACGCCGAATTGGGGTAGCACCGTAATCCGCGCACTACAGCCCTTGGCACGCAGGACTGCCCCCGCCTCTTCGCTGCCTGCCAGCACTTCCGTGGCGCGGCGATAGTTTTCTTGCTCGAAGCGCCGGAAGGGATATGGATAACGACGGGGGATATTCTGCCAGGTGAAGAATAGGCCGGGGATGTGCAACCGTTCGGCCGCACGCAGACCAAGCCACGTGGCAAGATTGTACGGCTCCTCGTCCATGTGCAGCACGTCGGGCCGGAGACGCTCTAGCTCGGCGGTCAAGGCCGGATAATAGTGCAGGTGATAGTTGCCGCCCAGACGCACAGGGGATTCCAGAAGCGTATAATTCTGAGTGTGCGCACGTTCGAGAACGCGGCGGCCGCGGCGGTCGCCCCATGCCGGAGGAACGATGACGGTCAAGTCCACATTATGACGGGCAATTTCCTCAGCTTTTCGCTGATATGCGCCCACCACCAGCGCCTTGCTCACCATCAAGACACGCATTGCCGCCACGATGCTTAGCGCCTACCATTTTGAGTGGGGATCGGTTCGCCTGGTGATGTACGCACTGTCACACATGCCATATTTGAACTGCCCAAAAAGCGACCCGTACGTGAAATGCAAAAGACGAGGGTCGCTTCGCTACTGATCGAACCGGTCTCTAGACATCAATAACTGGAGCGTCAACTCGGCATGGCCGCGGTGCTCGCCGCAGTGCTGTGCGGTGATAAGCAGTATCTCGCGGGCACTCAACTTGCCGAGGCGCGGATCGTTGCACTCCATGCCCAGCGCGCCGTCGGGCAACTCGGCCAATGCGGCCACGATACGTTCCTGCGATTCCTTCCACAGGGCATGGATCGGCGGCGCGGACGCGCCGACAGACGCAAACTCTGCTTCTCGATCTCGGCCCACCCCATGTCCACAGATGCCTTCGACAATATGTTCTTCGGTCGCCCCAATCGTGTGCGCCGCCAGGGCGTAGAGGCTGCTGGCGTTCTCCACAGGCTTCCAGTTCCAGTCTTCAGCGGGCGCCTCGTTAAGGCAAGCGATAATGGCTTCAATACCGCGCACGATGCGCCTCCAAAACAGGTCAATCTCTGCTTGTTGCGACATGTTAGGCTACTTTCATGCGCCGCGCACGTAGCGGCGTCTAGTTTGCAAGCTCATTGTATCCGGTACGTGTTCGATGAATAACAAACACGGTGGTGGTTCTGGAACGTTGCTCCAGGAGTCCTGCTTGGGTGACGCTGGGCAAGCTTGACGCAGCGTCCCAGAATGCGCAAAGGGACAGGTCATACGACCCATCCCTTTGTTTTCTGTAACTTAGCGCCATTCATGGGGCTGAGCCGCGACGCACTTACAGAAGTGCCTAGCGGGGCCGCAGCGAGCCGCATTACCGGACTTCACATTAGGCAGGTTGCGCTGCCGTTTCCGCAGCCCAAAGCAAATCCAACTCCGCCAGCTTGCCGGGCGTGGGTACGCCTTCGTTGTCCCAGCCGGCCATGCTGTAGTAGAGATCGAGCATTGCCTCAAACTTGTCCGGATCAATGGAGACGCCTTCGAGCTTGCCATTCTCGAGCGGCTCGTACATGCGCTGGGGCAGGTTATCGTCGGCTCGGGTAAAGCCCTCGCGGTTGTTGAAGAGCCGCGCCATGGTGTTGGACTTCTCGCCAACGCGCATCAGTTCCGTTTCGGTGATGTCCCAGCCAGTGGCGGCGTTGATGTAGTTCGTCAACGGACGGAGCTTCAGCGACCCAATGGGCGATCCGACGAAGTCACACATGCCGATGCTGTTGAACAAACCGTTGAGCGTTTGCGACAGGAAGAATGCCCTCACTTTCTCCGGGCCCATGTCCAGTCGATCTACCGGCTCGATAAGGCCGATTTCGCTCAGACCGTTGTCGATCACGCCCAGGCCTTCCCAGGCAGGGTCATGTGCGGCTTCCATATGGTCCGCACCCGTGGGCGAAATGGTGTACGCCAGCGTCAGGCTTGTTTTGCCGCGCGGCTCGTGCATCGGGAACTCCTGGCCCTTGACGTGGAGCGCGAATTGCTCCGAACCCTTGCCGATTTTCTTGGCCGCACGCATCACGCCATCCGCCAGCACATCGCCAAAACCGTCACGCTTGGCGATTTTGTGAAGCATTTCGATGGCCGCGTCCGAATTGCCCCATTGTAGGTCGATTCCGTCTGTATCTTCTTTGGTCAGGATGCCCTTTTCTCGGCATTCCATGGCGAAGGCCATAGAAACACCGGCTGAGATCCCGTCCATGACATAGCGGTTGACCCATTGTGACAGTTCTGCAATTGCGTCCATATCGCCGATGCCGCACAGCGAACCGAGCGCGCCGATGATCTCATACTCCATGCCGCCGTACTTGGGGGAAACGCCGCGTTCTTCTACTTCGACCTCGCGCTTGCAAGCGACCAGGCAGGAATAGCAAGTCCCCCGATTGACGAGGATCGTGTCGGACATGGTTGTGCCCGAGATGGCGTCGGCGTACTCGAATGAGCCCTGACGGAAGTTGCGGGTCGGCAGGATACCGTCTGCATCCAGTCCGTTGATACCTCCGGCCGTGCCGTGCAGATGGAAGCGGTCGTTCTCTTTGTCATAGTTGTCGCGGAACCAGTTCACAACTTCGCGTGCATTGTCGCGGTTTTCCGGTCCAATGCGCTCACGGCCGCGTGTGACAATGGCCTTCAGGTTCTTGCTGGCCATGACAGCGCCCAGGCCGGCGCGACCGTGAAAATGGCGCAATTCGTTGACGATGGCAGAATATAGAACGTGGTTCTCGCCGGCTATACCTGTCTGCAGCACACGGATGCGCGAATCGCCTAATTCGTCGGTGATACCGTCCTGTACCTCCCCTGCGAGCTGTCCCCAGTACTTGCCGGCGTCGCGGAACTCGCATTCGCCGTCGGAGACGACCATGTATACAGGCTTTTGAGCGCGGCCGTGCAGGATGATACCGTCAAAGCCGCTGCGTTTCAGCTCCGGTCCCCAATAACCACCGGCTTCGGCTTCGCCAAAACCGCCCGTCAAGGGTGACTTGCCGGCCGCGCTGTAGCGATTGGCCCCGGACATCGGCAACCCGTTCATGACGCTGGTCATGAACATGAGCAGATTGTC
>JBJYXA010000482.1:0-4789 GCA_046259705.1 Caldilineaceae bacterium | reverse complement strand
CGCTCAACGTGACAATCGAGCCCATGTTCATGAAACGTCCGATCTTGCCCCCAGAATTGACAAAGCCGCGCGCGCAGGCTAGACTGACGATATTAGTGAGGCAGCCTATAGCCAGCGTGAAATCGGCTGCGTGTGTTGAATTGCGACCGCAGTGCCGGTCGACTGTGGATGCCAATGGCTGACGCGATACATCAAGGGGTTTCCGGTTTCGATACACCCAGAAAAAACAATGCCAATCGCGGCGGTGTGACGCCCGCGCAGAGTCTGGGCGCCGTATTGCGCCAGCGGCGAGAAGCAATGGGTGTCTCGTTAGCGGAGGTGGAAGTCGCCACACGAATTCGGCAGAAGTACCTAGCTGCCATCGAATCGGACGAGTGGCACCTCTTGCCCGGTGAGGTAGTAGGTCGAGGCTTCCTAAGCAACTATTCCGCCTACCTCGGTTTGGAACCGCACGAAGTGGTCGACCGCAGGCGTGCGGTGACCGATCCTGGCCTCGTGGCAGCGCTTTCCAAGACCAGTTCCGGCGCATCATTGCCTCCGGAACGCCAGGTTGACTACCGACCCAAGGAAGTAGAACTCAAAGACGATGCGGACGGCATCCAGCGCGGGGAGATCCGCCTGACGCCCATCCTTTCCATAGTCGCGGTGGCAGCGCTCGTTGCCTTGGTTTGGTTTGGGGTCTCCCGCCTGCGGGAACCGCTTACTGATTCGTTTGGCGGCGCCAAGACACAGGTCGCTCGCATTGCAGGCAACGATGGACCAACTGCGACCCCGGTGCTCATTGGCATCGTCAATACGCAAAATGTTGAGAGCGCTGGAAACAATGAACCCGCTGCGTCGGTCGAGAACGATTCGGCAGCCCAGCCTCCACAGGACGTCGTACCTCCTGTCGACGGGGGGAATGAGTCGGGAGCCGCAGCGGATAGCCAGCCTCCGGCCGCGCTGATTGTGATGCCGACCAGTACGCCCACCGAGATTCCGCCGACCGAGGCGCCTGTAGCGGAACCACCCACACCCACGCAGGAACCGCCTACGCTGGAACCGCCGACGCCTACGCCAGAGCCGCCCACACCGACCCCTGAACCGCCTACGCCAGAGCCGCCAACGCCCACGGTCGTCCCGGAAGAACCGACGGCCACCCCCGAACCGCCGGCGCCCGTCGCAGTGTCTGCATCATGCGCAGACCCAAGAGCCGTGCTTACGTCGCCCGGCATGAACCAGGTCGTTTCCGGCGTCGTAGCGCTGACCGGAACGGCCGTTCACGACAATATGGACTACTACAAGTTGGAATATGCGCCGGGGCCAAACGCTCAGGGTGGGTTCGTCTATTTCGATGGACAGAACGCTCAAATCCAGGGTGGCCAGCTAGGCGCGATCGACACGCGTAACCTACCCAACGGCGAGTATACCCTGCGCGTCACGGTCGTGGACCAGACGGGCAACTTCCCGCCGCCGTGCGACGTGACCATCACCGTTCAAAACTAACCTGCCCATCGCTATCGTTCGGATACGGCAGGCCCGTTGCCAATCGGTACGGGTTCGAGTTCGCCTTCCTCATTTTCGGTCAGCCGGTACACTTGCGTTGCTCTGTCGGTCATCAGCACGCCCAGCGTATGGTCAACTTCGTGCTGAAAGATGCGAGCAAGCCAATCGTATGCCTTGATGCGGAACTCTTTACCGTTCCGGTCTTGTGCGCGTACCAACACATAAGTCGCACGGTCCACGTCCGCGGTCATGCCGGGAATACTCAGGCATCCCTCCTGCGCTGACTCGCTGCCCTTGGCTTTCACGATCTCCGGGTTGATCATCTCGTAGACGCGCAATGTGTTTTCCGCGTCGTCCTCATCTTCCGGATATTCCACGACGAGAATGCGGAGGCCTTCGCCGACTTGCGGAGCGGCTAGCCCTACCCCCGGCGCTTCCCGCATGGTCTCCAACATGTTGTCCAGCAGGCTGTGCAACTCGGGCCCAAACGATCGCACGCGCATGGCCTGCTGGTGCAGCACCGCGTCGTCCGGATCGCCAACCTTCACAATTCTCAAAACCGACATTGTAGCTCCCTTGCGAATCATGTTCCGTCTAGCAGGAATCCTATGCGTCGGAGGCCGCTTTGTCAAAGATCTAACCGATTGGGCGCTACCCTGACGCCCGGCGCCGACGCCGTTCGCCTCCCCATTGGCGTGGCCATTCGACGCCATGCTAGAATGGCTATTGGATGCTGGCAGCGCAGCGCAAATTGCCGGCGACCGGCGGAAGCTTACTCCAAGACCCCGTCCCCAATCGTGTTCCCGCACACAAGGAGAAATCATGAAACTTGTCACATACCGTCCCTCGGCAGCCGGCCCGCAGCTTGGCGTGGTGGTCGATGAACACGTCGTCAACCTGAGTTTGGCAAGCGGCGGGGCACTGCCCAACGACATGCGCGCCTTTCTTGAGCTGGGTGAGGCCGGCATGGAGTTGGCGAGATCGGTTGCGACGGCTGCGAACGTCGAGGCTTACGGCGCACCGCTCAGTGATGTGAAGCTGTTGGCGCCCATTTCGAATCCTTCCAAGATAGTCGCCATTGGGCTCAACTATATGGATCACGTACGCGAGTCAGGCGGCGCGCCCCCGTCCATCGCTACCATGTTCACGAAGTATCCCTCGTCCATCATCGGACCGGGAGATGAAATTCGTTGGGACCCGTCCCTCACGAGCAAAGTCGATTTCGAAGCGGAGCTGGCCTTTGTCGTCGGCAAGAAGGCGCGCAATGTTTCCGAAGAGGATGCGTACGACTATATTGCGGGCTATATGAACTGTCATGATGTCAGCGCTCGCGACCTCCAGCTCGAAGTGGGGGACCAGTGGGTCATGGGAAAATCGCTGGACACATTCTGTCCGCTGGGGCCTTATCTGGTGACGGCAGACGAGGTGCCCGACCCGCACAATCTGTCGATCCGTTGTCTAGTAAACGGGGAGGCGCTCCAGGATTCTAGTACGAAGGAACTTGTGTTCGGGATTCCCTATCTTGTGGCTTATCTGTCGCGCGGTTTCACGCTGCTGCCCGGTGACGTTGTGACGACCGGTACTCCGCATGGCGTGGGCGTATTTCGCAAGCCGCCCGTGTTCCTCAAAGACGGCGACGTCGTCACCGTCGAAGTGGAGGGCTTGGGCCAACTGACGAATTCCTGTGTGGAAGCGAGCGCTATATGAGCGACGAGACCTTTATGATCACCGGTTCCATGGGCTGCATCGGCTCTTGGGTCATGCGAAACCTTGTCGCGCAGGGTGTACGCGTGGTCGCCACAGACATTACGCTGGAGCCCGTGCGCCCTCGTTTGCTGATGAGTGACGAAGAGCTGGGCCGGGTCATGTTCGCGCGCATGGATGTTACCGATCTGAACAACGTGAAGTCAGTCGTCGAAGATCACCGTGTCACGCACATCATCCATCTCGCCGGATTGCAGGTTCCCTTCTGCAGGGCAAATCCCTCCGTCGGCGCCCATGTCAATGTGGTAGGGACCGTGAACATCTTCGAGGCTGCCCGTGCATTCTGGAGCCAGGTCCAGGGAGTTGCCTATGCCAGCTCACTGGCCGTGCTGGGACCCGACGAATACTATGCGGACAAACCTGTGAAGGACAGCGCGCCGCTTCACCCACAGACGCTCTACGGCGTCTACAAACAAGCGAACGAAGGGACTGCCCGCCTCTATTGGCAGGACTGGCAGATCCCCAGCGTGGGTCTGCGACCCTATATCGTCTACGGCGTGGCGCGTGACCAGGGCATGACGTCGGATATCGCCAAGGCCCTGCTGGCCGTAGCGGCAGACCGTCCATTCCGGATCCGTTTCGACGGGCCTGTCGCGCTGCAGTACGCCAACGACGTCGCCAACATGTTCATCGCCTGCGCCCGGTCTGGCTGTCAAGGTGCGGCAGCGTGCAACCTGCGCAACGACGTGGTCGATGTGAGTGACTTCGTGGCCCTGTTGAACGAGGGATACGCTGGGGCGGACATCACGCACGTTACGGGACAACCGCTGCCGTTCCCGGCTGACCTGGACGACGGCGGCCTGCAAAGCATCATCGGATCGGTGCCGCATACGCCGCTCGCGGTCGCCGCCGGCGAGACTGTCGCTGCGTTTCGCGACCTGCTTGCGGCGGGCAAGATGGACACTGCCCAACTGGCGGTGTAGCGCTAATGGTCGGAGAGGCGCGAGCGGGCGCTCAAGCGCGCTGCCGCTTCACCAGGGTCACCCAACGTAACGAATCATCTGTAAGGAGACACGTCTATGACTGAAGTAGCCAACCGCAACTGGGGACATGACGTCGTCCGCTACCCCGATTCGGCCGTGGAAGTGCTCGACCCGCGATTCCAGCGCTATCGCATCGGCAACGCCGCGCTAGAGCGGCTGTGCACGGGCATGCGCTGGGCAGAGGGTCCGGTTTGGTTTGGCGACATGCGCTGTCTGCTGTGGAGCGATATCCCCAACAACCGCATCATGCGCTGGGATGAGGAGACGGGCGCGGTCTCCCTTTTCCGGTTTCCGTCCAACAACAGCAATGGACACACGCGCGACCGCCAAGGCCGGTTGATCTCGTGCGAGCATCTCAGCCGGCGCGTGACGCGCACCGAACACAACGGGCGCATCACAGTGCTGGTAGACCGCTACGAGGGAAAGCGCCTCAACGCGCCCAACGATGTAGCCGTGCATTCTGACGGTTCTATTTGGTTCACCGACCCCGGCTACGGCATCATGCTCAATTACGAGGGCGAGAAGGCCGAGTTCGAACTGCCCACCACCGTCTATCG
>JBJYXA010000481.1:0-1921 GCA_046259705.1 Caldilineaceae bacterium | reverse complement strand
TCAAGTACGTCCCCGAGATCGCCGAGAACGAGCTCGGCTATCGGTTCTTTCCGGAGTTCTGGGGACATGGCCTCGCCACCGAGGCCGGAGAGGCATCGATCGACTTCGCCCGCTCGACCCTCGGGCTCCAACGCCTGGTGGCCATGGTCCACCCTGAGAACGTCGCGTCCGCGCGCGTCCTCACCAAGCTCGGCTTTACGATCGAACGATCACTGCGCTATTCCGGTGTCCCGGACATCGATGTGAACCTGTTCGCCCGGGGACTCTGACCGCCCCCGGGTGCCAGGATGTTGACTGGCGACCCGTATCGGACGTTCGTGTAGGAATCAGTGCTCACCGTGGATCTTGGACTATCTGTCGGGCCGGCCCCTTGACCGAGCGTCTTCCCTTGGCCGGCGGCCGAAGCCGAACTTGAAACTCACGCTTGCCGCAGCTGCTGTCGGCAGAATGGCTGCGACGTATTGCTTGACGCCTGTCAGCTTGTCCCCGGCCCACGACGACCCAGCTTTCAGCAGTTCTTCTGCCGTCGAGGTATCCAGACCGAAGCGGGCGCCGGCAGCGATCCGCCATTTCCCCGTCAGGGTGGCGGAGGATCGGGCGACGGCTCAAACCGTTCCGCCATGGCCGCAAACGACCCAAATCCGCCTTGCCATAGCGGCAGACGTCGAGCAGTACATTCGTCGTAGGACAGAGTGTCTGACGCGGCTGCTGACGACTTAACCCAGACGTAGAGATTTTTCATATGTAGGTCAGGCGCGTACTGCAAATGGTCATTTAGCGTTTGGTGATGTTTCTCCTTTGTTATATGGTCTGTTCGAGTCGAGAACAGGATGTATCTTGTAAGCAAAACGCGGGGGAATCCCATGCAAACTCATGAAACGCGATGGATGCTGGTCATTTCCACGATTTTTGTGGTTGTTGGGTGTGGCCATAATGATTCATCACCATCAACTGAAGGTAAATGGCTCGAGGCACCAGCAGCGCTAACTATCTATCTGGCAAATACCGACCTGATAACGTCGGGTCGCGATAAAGAAGGATGTCCTGTGGTTATAGAAGATGTGCGAAAGGGCCTAAACGACCCTGAAATGTACGGAACACAGGCACTTCTTAAGCAGTGCAGTGATGCAGGTATGGAGTTCGGTGAAGAAGTAAGATGCAAGGACAAGCGTTTGCAGGTGAAGTGTCTCTAAGACGATTGCGGTTAGAAATATCTCGGGTAGATTGGATATTGGCAAAACAGACTCCGCTCCGGCAGGGTTTTTGCGCATGCTGGAATGTCTGTAGTTGCGGCACTCACGACCTTGCCCGGAGAGAGACGAAGGTCTTTTTGTGGCCGAACACAGACCTGCGCCACCGACCCGTCACCCCTCTATCGCGTGTCGTTGATTAGCGAAATTCCAATATCACCCAGAACCTGCTTCGCGCTCCGCTCGCACCAGCAGCCAGGTCAGCAGCAACCCCGGCACAACGAATCCCAGCGCGATCACGGCACCGCCGAGCAGGTGCGTCGCCGGTTCATCCAGCTGCGCGATGAACCACATTGGTGACAGCCAGGGTGACAGCTGCAGGAACAGCACCGCCAGCACCACCGTCGGCCAGAGCAGCCGCACCCCGCGTTCAGTGCTAGCACGCCACGCGTATAGCACCAGTGCCGCCGCGAACACCCCTTCGAGCAGCCACGCCCAGGTGCCCAGCCGGCCCCAGAGCCCGAGCCCCAGGTGATTCGCCGAGTACGGAAACCACGCGAGATCTCGATTGTGCATCGGCCAGTCGGCCACGAAGTGCGAGAGCGCCGCAAGCACTGCGACGTATGCGACCCGCCGGTCCTTGAGGAACAACGCTCCCCACACCAGCGACCAGAAAACCGCCATCACGAGCGAGTGGTCCCAGTCGATGAATGTGAGGTCGAAGAAGAGGT
>JBJYXA010000480.1:0-6729 GCA_046259705.1 Caldilineaceae bacterium | reverse complement strand
CGAGCTTCGTCTACCTTGTCCCACACGTTCCAAAGTAGAACACCCCGCATGCGCCCTTGATCCATATAGTAGATGACGCCTTTCCGGAATTCTTCCTGCCAATCGGCAAATGTATCGAGGCCGGCATCGAGCTCGCCCACCGCTTCATATCCGAGGTCGAAGAGGTCCGAATAGAACATGGGCGAGTAGTCATAATCGATGTTGGCCCCCGCCATGGAGCGTCCGGCCGATCGGCCCATCGTGACTGCATTATCCTCGTGCTCGACTCGTCGCCTTTCACCAAGAAGATGATCCATAAAATTGGCAACGTCGCCGGCCGCGTATATGTTGGGGGCGCTAGTCTGAAGCTCGCCGTTGACCAAGATCCCGTTCTCTACCTGTAAGCCGGCATCCTCCGCCAATTCCGTGTTGGGCGTGATGCCAATTCCAGCGACGATGACCTCCGCTTCAATCGGACCACCGTCCTCTGTCTCCAGCAGGTAATCCCCCTGCTCGCCCGTTAGGCCCATCACACTCGTCCGCGACCGGACGGCGACACCCTTGTCTTGATAATACTCGTTCAGATGCTCGACAAGATTAGCCGGAAATAGAGCGGCACAGATGCCTTCCTCAGGGAAAACGATGGTCACATCTTTGCCGTTCATTCTCAATGCGGCAGCAAGCTCCGAGCCGATGAAACCGCCTCCGATAACGGCAAACTTGTCGTAACGGGCCGTCAAATCGCGCAGGTGAACATAGTCCCTCAGCGTGCGGTAGTAAAGAATCTGACTGTGCGCGTCGAATGGCAAATGTTTGGGTCTTCCGCCGGTAGCTAAGAGGAGCTTGTCGAACCGATAGGTGAGGTCTTCGTCATCGATCATCTCCCGTCTTGGAATACTGAAGGAACGAATGCGCCGGCCGGAGTAGAAATCGACGCCGCCAGGAATTTCATGCACGATGTCATCGATTTCACTATCTCCGGTCCATAAGCCCTTCGAGAGCGGAGGTCGATCATACGGTCTATCCGCTTCCGCGCTGACCATGACGATTGACCCGTCCGGATCTTCACTTCGAATCCCTTCTATGGCCGCGTTCGCCGACATGCCGCCGCCGATGATCGCATATTTATATGTTGACATTGTCTCTCCTTAAGGCTGATAGGTTCAGTAATGGGTGGACTCCTATCAGCGATGGTAGCGCAGGTAGGTGCCGACAACCATCTACCAGGGCACACCGTCAAGATATAGTCTTCGTCACACTTGGAACCGAGTTCTCTTTACGGGCGCTCGAGTCCTGCCCTCGTTCATCTGACAGACGCGAACATTCCATTCGGCGCGAGTCGCATTCGTTATGAGTGCAAAACGCCTAGAACATCTTCTGCATATCCAAACAGAGCCGGTGCGCCGCCGGTGTGCAGAAACGCTACCGGTGTATCGCCTGGAAGGTCACCGAGCTCAATGTGCTCGATCAATGCGGACATCGCCTTGCCCGTGTAAACAGGGTCCAGCAGGATCCCCTCCGTCTGTGCAACCGTTCGGACTGCCTCAAGCCCAGCCCGCGTCGGCACGCCGTATCGTTCGCCGACGTAGCTATCGTCGTTGTCGAAGTCGGCCTCGGTCAGCGTTATTCCCAGGCCGAGCCTATCGGAAGCTTGGTTAGCGATATCGGCCATCTCCCGGCGACGTTCCGGTATGCCGTTGAACGGACAGAACCCGCGTACGTGAATCCTGGTCTCGAGAAACTTGAATCCCAGCACTAGGCCTGCCTGCGTGGTATCGAATGCCGCGGCATAGAGAAACTCGGGGTCGATACCAAGTGTCCGGCACTGTTGATCGATTTCGAGCGCGGTTTCCACGTACGCGATCGCGTCCAAGTCTATAGTGTCCGGTTGACGTGGAATGTATACATTTCTACCCGCCGCACGAAGCATCTGCGCTTGCTCCTGGATCGCCGCCTGCTGCGCTGCCCCATCGTTGTCAGACATGACGGTGACATGGGCGCCAAACAGTCGCTGCAATAGATGGTTGCCCTGGATCTCCTGGCGGTCGATTTCCCGCTCCGGGCGCAGAATCAGGTAGCACTCCAGGCCTAGTTTGGCGCAGGCTGCGGCGATTTGGCGCGAGTAGTTCGATTGTACCGCCATGCCCGTGACGACGACATCCGCGCCGGTTGCCAGCGCGTCCGCCATACTGAACTCCAACATACGCGTCTTGTTGCCGCCGAAGCCAAGTCCGGTCAGGTCGTCGCGCTTGATATACAACGGTGGACCGCCAAGCAAAGCGCTCAGTCGGGGCATTGGCTCTAGCGTCGTCGGCCGTTCCGCTAACCGCACCCTATCAAGCTGCGCGATGGCATTCATCAATTCCGATTCGCGAGTGGCCGGCATTTCTTCCTCCTCAACATTTGTGGAACATCTTAACACCTTGACACGCAGAATACTGTACAGCTACCTGAAAATGTTTGACTCATTTGGCTATGCGGAATCTCCAGATCTGCGATTTGACGATCGGAGCCAAACTAGTGACGGCCTACGGAGATATGATATACTTTGTCTAGTCCGTTATTCTATTTGCCTAGTCTACAGCGCCCCTCAATCCAGTACTGCCTACAGCAGGTTCTCGATATGGACCGTTCTTCCGCCTTATTGTGGATGGACAACATCAGCAAATCGTTTCCGGGCGTACGCGCGCTGGAAAACGTTAGCTTGCATGTCGGCGCCGGCGAGGTTCTTGGCCTCATCGGACAGAATGGAGCCGGCAAATCCACGCTGATGAAAATACTCTCCGGTGTGTATGGCGTTGACGAGGGCGAGATCTTTCTTGAGGGTCAGCCGGTCCACATTACGGACCCGCATCAGGCGCAGGAACTGGGGATTGCAATCATTTATCAGGAACTGAACTTGATGCCCAACCTGACGGTGATGGAGAACATCCTCATTGGCCGCGAGCCGGGACCGCCAATATTCTTCAATCGCGGCAAGATGGTCTCAGAATCACGGGCCATACTTGACCACCTGAAGCTCGATCTTTCTCCAAAAGCAATCGTGCGCAGTCTGTCCGTAGCCGAACAGCAGATGGTCGAAATCGCCAAGACCATCTCGCGACAGGTGAAGGTCCTCATCATGGACGAGCCTACGTCGGCGCTGAGCGAAACAGAAGCGGCCACCTTATTCGGAATAATCCGTGAACTGAAGCAATCGGGCATCGGCATCATCTTCATATCCCATCGTCTGGAAGAGGTGCTCGAGGTCTGCGACCGTATCACTGTTCTGCGCGACGGTCAGCACGTAGCAGACACGAATGTTGAGGGTACCTCCAAAGACGAACTGATTACGATGATGGTCGGCCGGTCGCTCGACACCTTCTTCCACGAGGAAGAGATGGACGAGGCCGAGGTGCAAGAGGAGGTCGTACTGGAGGTACAGCATCTCTCTCGCAGCGGCACGGCGAGAGACCCAGATGCCACCGTCCTCGAAGATGTGAGCTTCAACCTGCACCGCGGCGAGATCCTTGGCCTGGCCGGGTTGGTCGGCGCTGGACGTACGGAACTAGCACGCACGCTCTTTGGCGCGGACAAGAGTGAATCCGGCCAAATACTCATAGACGGCGAGCCTGTCAGCATCGCCTCGCCGCAGGATGCCATCGAACACGGACTGGGACTATTGCCGGAGGACCGCAAGGAGCAGGGCCTGATTCTAGGTATGGCGGTGAGCCACAACATGTCGCTCGTGGACCTGGATGAGTTCACGCGTTTTGGTTTTGTGCAATGGCGCAGGGAGACCCAAACGGTGATGGATTTTGTAAACCGTTTCGAAATCCGAACTCCAGATATCGACCGGAAAGTCGTCAACCTCAGCGGTGGGAACCAGCAGAAGGTCGTCATTTCCAAGTGGTTGATGGTCAAACCGAAAATCCTAATTATGGATGAACCCACGCGCGGCATCGATGTGGGCGCCAAGTCCGACATCTACGACCTGATGCGCCAGTTGTCGGCAGAGGGCATCAGCATCATCATGATTTCTTCCGAGTTTCCCGAGTTGCTCGCCATGTGTGACCGCATCGTCTGCCTGACCGAAGGTCGTGTGACAGCAATCTTGCGACGGGATGAGGCATCACTGGAAACGTTGATGTACTACTGCACGATGCGTGAGCGGGCCATCATCGCGCAAGACGACGTAACGGAAGACCCCGTAGCCGGCACAATGCCGGTTCGAGCTTCGGCATCTGCCCCTCATTCAGAGTCAAAGAAGGACACACAACTGTGACCACGGCCCAAGCTACAGCCGACAGCGCCGATTCCCATTCTCGCGACTGGGTTTCCTTCTTCGGTCAGTTCGGCGCCCTCATCGTTCTTGCCGTAATCTGCGCTATTTTTGCCATTCTGGAACCAGCGTTCGTCTCCCAGCGCAACATCTTCAATGTGCTCAGGCAGGTCTCCATCTACGGAGTGCTGGCTGTCGGTATGACCTTCGTGATTCTCACGGGCGGCATTGACCTGTCCATCGGCTCCCTGTTGGCATTCGCCGGTATCGTAGCAGCCTCCGTGGAAAAAGGAGGGCGCGGACTGCTATCTGTAGGTGCGGCTGGAGAGGCGGCAGGCTATGGCGTGCCGGCCGCTATCGCGGCGGCGCTCGCCGTAGGGCTCATCGGCGGCCTACTACAAGGGTTGGGCGTGAGCAAAATGAAAGTGCCGCCCTTCGTCGTCACGCTGGGCGGTATGTCTGTTTTTCGCGGGTTGACGCTGCTATGGTCGGAGGGCCAGCCTATCAGCGCATTTCGCGATCAATACAAGATCATCGGCCAGGGATTTGTTGGTCGCGTACCCATTCCCGTCATCATCTTCGCAGTCTTCGCCATTTTGGGCATCATCACGTTGCGCATGACAAGGTACGGTAGACATATCTACGCCGTGGGGGGCAACCAGGAAGCGGCACGCCTATCCGGCCTGAACACTACGGCCTTGCTGACGAGTGTATACGTGATCAGCGGTTTCTGCTGCGGGGCCGCTGGTTTCATCCTTTCATCGCGGCTTAATTCTGCCGAGCAGGTAGCCGGTCTAGGCTACGAACTGACTGTGATTGCATCTGTCGTCATCGGCGGGACCAGTCTGTTTGGTGGAGAAGGCAGTGTCTTCGGAACTGTAATCGGTGTGCTTCTGATCGGCGTGCTATCCAACGGATTGACATTGCTCAATGTGAACCCGTACTATCAACAAATCGCAGTGGGTCTGATTATCGTCTTCGCCGTATTTGTGGATCAGTTGGTGAAACGCCGGCAGAGGTAGCAGTGTGGTGAGCCATAGATGGCTGCGGATATGAGAATCAATCCGACGCCCTCGCTGCAAAGCGTCTGCAAATGTGACCGTTAGAATGGTTGAAGTCGTGGTTCCAAGCCTAGTTGCCGTACATGATGGAAGTGTTACAGAAGAACAAGTCACAATCTACAACCAAAGGAGAGAGTAGACACATGTTGCATTTCCGTGGTTTCAAGCGAGCCCCTATGTTGATTGTATTTGTGGCTGTGCTTGCGCTAGTGTTCAGCGCATGCGCTCCGGTAACGGAAGCCCCTGCCGGCGCGGAATCGGCGAACGAAGAACCTGCCGTAGAGACCTATACGATCGCGTTCTCGGTTCCCGCCATGAGCTTCCCGTTCTTTGTACATATGGAGAAACAACTGCGCGAAGAAGCTGACGCGCTGGGCGTCGAGATCGTCACCTTGGACGGCCAAGACAACACTGAAAAGCAAGTCGCCGACCTGGAATCGGTCATCGCACAAGACTTGGATGGCCTCATTGTCAGCCCACGTACGACAGAAGGACTGGTTGAAGTAATCCAGGCTGTCGTGGATGCTGGAATTCCGGTCGTCACGGTTGACCGCCAGGCGCCCGGCGTCGAAGGCCTGCTCGCACACGTGGGCGCAGAGAACGTGCTTGGTGGTGAGGCACAGGGTGAGGCGCTGGTCGCAATGTTCCCCGACGGTGCTACGATTTTCGAGCTTCAAGGCACGCCGGGTGCGTCCCCTGCCATTGATCGCGGCACGGGTTTGCACAACATCATAGACCCCGCCGGAAACTTCGAGATTCCGTGCCAGCAGACCGGCAACTTCAATCGTGCTGATGGTCTGCGCGTCACCGAAAGCTGTCTGAGCGCGAATACGCCGGACGCCATTGTGGCCGCCAACGACGACATGGCCCTAGGCGCAGTGGAAGCAGTCAGCGCAGCCGGCGCGGAGATCCCCATCATTGGCTATGATGCACTGCCGGAAGCCATCAAGGCGGTAGAGGACGGCGCAATGTACGGCACAGTGGAGCAATTCCCAGGTGAACAGGTCCGCACTTCGCTGAAGACGATCCTGGACTTCCTGAATGATGGAATAAGTCCTGAGTCGGATACTATCTTCATCACACCTAAGATGATCACTATCGACAATGTAGAAGAGGCAGAACGCATCGGAGAAGTCCAGTAGTTCCACTGCGCGATTATGGGTCAATGCCTCGTTCAGGCATATCCGCCGGTGTATACTTGAACTCCAAGTCCGCTGCGGTCCTAGGGGTAGACCACCAAAAATAAACCAATACCGACCTCCCGAGAGAATAACACCTCGAGAGGTCGGTGTTTATCGTATGCACCCACTGATACCGGACGACTGTGTCTTCCGTTCTTCGGCAGATGATACGGTCCTGCAGGGCTGCCAATTCCGAGAGATTGCTGCCGGCAAATCACGGGAGCGCCAGAACAAGATGTCCATGACG
>JBJYXA010000479.1:0-5127 GCA_046259705.1 Caldilineaceae bacterium | reverse complement strand
GACCTGTTGGCAACGATGGCGCTGCAGGCAGATCGCATCGATCGCCTGCAAGCGGCCCGTGAGGCATCGGATGCAGAAATTGCCCGTCTCCACCGAAAGCTGGACGTCCTGATCGCCAACGCCAATGCGTCTGTCGTCGACTCTTCCGGCGTGGGCGCGCGGGATTCGGGCGTCTCGCCAAAGGCGGCCGACGACCAGGAACCCGCGCCCGAGATGCCGTTAGACGCCGAAGAGGCGCCTTCGGTCGATTGGGTAGATCCGGTGGCGGATGCGTACGATCACGAATGGAACCAAAGCGACTGGGGAAAGGCTGCGGCGGACGCGATCGACGCGGCAATCCCGAAGCATCCATTTTTCAGCCGGTACGGGGGCGATTTCGTCACCGATTGCAAGATGACGACCTGCCGCATCGAGTGGTTGTTGCCGAACACGGATCAACTGTCGGACCGGGAGCGCGGGGAGCTTCTCGCCATGGCCCGCTACGAAATGCTCGCTTTGGCCGCGGCCAACGCATCGGACGTCGGGCAACTATCCACAGAATGGGCGCTGGAGGGTTCTGCTCCTCGCATTGCGACCATTTTTAAACGGGCAGATGCAAGCGAATAAGCGTTCAGCCAAGGACTGCGCAGGCGGCACCCAGGCGTGCTAGGGCGCCCCGCTCATCGACCTTCGGCGCTTCCGGTCCGCGGACATCGGTGCACCGTTGAAAACAAGCGGTGTCCATGTCACGGACTCATCCGACACATATGTAACACCGCAACTCCGGTTTAGCGTTAGGCTACGCCAAACCACGGTTGAGACTCAGCAAACCACGGCGGATCGACATCATGTATGAGCATTCATTCAATAGACTTATAACTACGCGGTTCAACATGGCGGCGCTTGCCGCATTGGCTGCATTATTCCCGGCTCTGTTCGCGGCACCTCACGTGGAGGCCAACGACCTAAATATGCACCCGGCTAATTGTCAAGCGCCTTTCCTAGATCAAGCATTTCCGATGCGCTGGCACGAGCTCTATCTGATGAATCCCGCTAGCAACAGAGCGACTTGGGTCATTTGCCCCACCACTTGGGATCAGGACTACGTCGACTGGCCAGCCGGCGGCTTCACCTCCATTCGCATCGCTGGGGCAATCCAGTCCGGCGCGAGCGCCGATGCCCCGCTGTGTTTCTTTACCGCTGCCGATCTGGACAACCTCGATTTGCCGCCCTACATCAGCATTCCCGGCGGCAAGAAAACATTTATCCAGAATCTTTCCACCACCAAGACACCGCCAACATGGAGATCGACAGGCTATATTCTCCACGACTCTCTCCGAAGTGCCCTCGGCGGCGCGACGACTAACGCGACGCGCTGGAATGTATCACTGTTATGTAAGTTGCCCCCAGGACATGCCATATCGAACATCTATATGCAGCAGTAACTAGCTTCATAAAGCTAACAGGCCTGGCTAGCGGCGAGGCGACGCTACCTGGGGCCGAATTTGGACGCGCAACTGCAACCTGAATGTAGCCGATGCTAACGCGCCAAGAGAGCGACAGAAAGCCACGATCTCGATTCCGCCGTGGTCAGAGTCGCCTTGCGCTAGTCGCACAACATGCCACCCGTGACGCAGGCGCCCGCGTGGCACTCGGCTAATGGCATGCAGGTGCCTGTGTGAGTCCAGCGATGCTGCCCTGCGCGGCCGACCAACCTTGTTCGCGCAGATTTTCATCTCCCTTAGCCCACTTCCTCTGCAATTCGATGCGTGTGTTGCGTGAACGTCTCGAAGCTCCGGAAAAGAGCCAGGTCCTCCATGCAACCGGCGTCTAATCGCATCGTCATTGCTAACTACCGTGCCTCATTCGCCATGTTTCCGATCGCCCTGGGACTGTTAGCAGACGGTTCCGCGCTGGTGGTCATGCGCAGCATCTGTTCGCGGTCGCTGTTGCGTTACCAATGATTCGGTGACGTTTGCACACCTCGCGCTTCGTGTGCCGTTTTCGTCGAATTACCTGTGCGATGGTCGTGGACAATGACCGCAGCCAGGCTACAGTTTTCACTGTTGCGCGTGTTAACGAGGCTACGCAACCAGACCATGTAACCGGCGGTCCATTGTCACGATTGATTCGGTGTCCATGCCGCAGCACAAAGCATTTTGCCACGTCATCTTCGGCACGATGCGTGCCTCCGCGTCAGACGGGCACAGTCCGTTCGAGCACCGTCGGGGCGACTCTTTGTCGGCAAAGCCTCAGGTCCTGGGCGTGGATTCGTTAGATGTCATGGCGCTATCACAACTCCTCAGACGGTCTATTGTCGCGAACGAGACCCCAGCCCCCAGCATCGCTGATGGCGGCGGGTCTACACGCATTCTACCGAGGCTTGCGGATCATCCACACGTCGTCGCGCTCAGCGCGAACCGATAACGCGGGCGGTATCCTGCTTTGTCAAGACCTTTGGTCATTAGCTCGATGCCCCAGCTGAGGGGATTCGCCGTCCGGGCCTACGCCCTGCGCACAGTGTTTGGGAACTCCAACAGCGGCACGCCAGCGATGTCCAAGAACAAGATTCAGTTTCAGCGTGGTATGTCCTCGAGCGCGTTTATTGATCGGTACGGAACCGAGCCCGGGTGCGCGCTGGCCCTGGAGCGATTGCGCTGGCCGAACGGGTTCATGTACGCGAAAAGCGGTAGGCGGAAGCACTCGCGGTTTGTCGCGAAGGGCCCTCAATACTGGAGCACACGTTGCTGCACGCGATGCTCCAGTGGGAGCGCCGGCGTTTGCGGGCTGGCGTGGTGCTTGCGGACGACGTGGTGCTCAATGGTGCGCCGCTTAGCGCAGTCGGGCGCAGCGAACAAGCAGCCGTTCCTGGCCCCGGTCGAGTTTCAACTTCGACGACATGTCGACCCGCTGCACGTGCGGTTCGATGCGATTGCCAACTAAACCAGCGCGGCCTTCCCCCCTTTGGCAACCTCCCCATTGCATCCGAAGGCGCGTCTGCTTTTCCGTCGTCGGAGCAGCTTCAACCTCTGAGGCTCTCGGGTCGCCGCCCGTGGCGCCGTCATCTTCGGCGAGCACAAATCCAGCGAGCTGGAGCTGTCCCTGAGCGCTTTTACTTAATCTCCAACACCAAGGCCGCCATGACCCGCATTAACCCCAGCTCGACGCCACCAAGTGTCGCCACCGCTACGTGCCTGAGGCGCAGCACCGTGTCGGATGCCGCTTCGACCTGGCCTGCCAAGTTAGGGAACCTTGCACTTACCCGCGTGCGCGATGCGCCCTGCCCAGAGCGTTGCTCCTGTTGTCGGAGGCGCCCGTCGGCCGAGCCAACAAGTTAATTGCCTTCTGAAATGCACTGTGCGTCCATAATTCTTGTCGCCTCGGCAAGAGATTGTTGCCGCAATCCATCAGCCGAGGAATTCGGAGGCCTCGAAGCATGAAATGCATTCTTCACGTTGGAGCGCACAAAACGGGAACCAGCGCGATCCAGATGGCCCTCGCTGGCTATGACGATGGTTCAACGTTATATGCCGATTTAGGGGATCCCAATCATAGCATACCGATACAAACTCTGTTTTCAGAGGATCACCTATGGGCTCACTGGAAGAGAATGGGTCTCTCGGAGCAAGAGCATACCGCATTAATAAAAGATTTGAACCGCAAATTCAGCGGCAACTTTGAAAACCGCCACGACCGGGTTGTTTTTTCGGGCGAAAATATTTCGATCCTTGATATTAGCTCTCTTAAACGGCTACGTGTCGCTCTGGAAGAGCGCGGCGCCGATATTGAGATAATCATGTTTGTACGAGACCCGCTCGCCTATCGCGTGAGTATCGCGGCGGAACTGGTAAAGCAGGGCGAGACCGACGTACTTGCTGATCACTTGATGAGCATCAGGCAGCGCTATCATAATTTATTATCCGTATTCGGCAAGCGGCCTGCAGTAATCAAGTATGAAGAAATCGAATTTTTTAATAACAACATCGTTGAGGTCTTCTCCGATTATGTGGGGATAGACGCCAGCCGCCTCGCCAACTCCAGCTTGCGATCCAACAGCTCTTTAACAGAGGATGCGTTCAAGATAGTTCTGAAATTCAACAAGCTCGGTATCACCCACAATAAGGGCAAAGTACTCAGTGAAGCGCGATGGGCCTTTGTGCGTGGTGTTGTTGAGTTGCTTTCTTCAAAACGCCCATTAAACAAGAAATATTTTGTTCAACTCGTTAATCCCGCGGAGTTGGAGTTCCTTAGCCAGTTGTTGGGTTTGGGGTACGGCAAATATGAAGACTTAGAGAATGGAGAAGATTTCGACTCCTATTTAAACGACATAAGCGAACAGGCAGTTGTGGATATTAGCCAATTTTTATGCGCAAAAGGTTTAGCGTATGATTACAAGAGCGATGTCGACGCAATGATTTCAATATTGTTCTACTATTTTGTCGCTGAAGAATTTCAGCGCAGCGGGGTCCTCCGAGAGGTGGGGTAAGCGAGCACTAGCCGGCGTTCAACTTAGGCGACGAGCTCGATCGCTCAGCTGACCGTCGAACGCCAGAGCACATAGAGACGAGCGGCACGTCGTGACCGATCGTCTGTGGCTACACAGCGGCGGGATACAGTTTCGCTGCGAGTTCTGCCCGGCGTTGGTAGTTGCGGCCGATGCATCGACGTAGTTGCCAGATTTTTTTTGCGCTGAGAATGTTAACTAATTCATTATTGGATAAAAACATGGCAGTTACGCCGCAACTCGGGCGAGCATTTGCCCAACAACACCCTAGACTATACTCCGGGTTAATTTGGCTTCGAACTCAATCGTTTCTTGAGTATCGATGTCTACCCGGTGCCGTTCGATCCCGAGAAAGGAACGTCGGTTTATCGTAGCTCGAGCATCAATTTGATCTCGTTGAAATCCAACTTCGACAAGCAGGCGATGGCGCTGGCGCTGGCGTTTAGCCGCTGGCTTGGAATTGACTCTCTCTCCATCCAGAGATCGAATGCTTCAAAGGAGAAGACATACGGAGACGTTTACCACCGATTCCTGGCGGCGGTTCAACCGCCCCATTGGCTCGTCGAAAAGGCCATCGACTCTCGATTTTCGCGCCACTTCTATTCCGAGCATGAGCGGAGCACGATGGTTGTTCGTTGGACAAG